>JBGSSZ010000687.1:0-6347 GCA_041736785.1 Limnoglobus sp. | reverse complement strand
GCTCTGCGGCTCCGCGGGCATGTGCACCAGCGACTCCGCCAGATGCCGAGCCCAGAGCCCGGAGCCCCACCCCTCGCTTGCACCGTCGCACACCGCGACGCGGCCCGTCTCTTTGGACAGCACGAGCGCATCCTCGTTCTCCGCGACCGTGTGGCCGGCTTTCGGAACGCTCAATGAAGTCCACGACAGCTTCATGAAAGGCACAACTCAGATCCTTTGGCCACTCCCACAGTCTATCAGCCCGGCAGCTTTTCTGCGGACTCTGAATCGTCAGGTGTGGCATCATCTTTCTTTTCGACTGTGAACGGCGGTAATGGTTCCAGTCCCAGCTCACTGCGGGCTGCACTGACGGCATTCATCAGAAACACCCGAGCAGGCCAGTGGTTCTCCAATTGCTCCGCGGGCACCTTGAAAGCCGGGCCGAAACCCACATCGATCCGTCGGCGGAAGTCCATGCGTTTGTTCTTGGTCGGCGGTCCATCTTTCCACGAGCACCACGATCCCCAGCCACCTTCGACCCACGCCGCGATCACCGGCGTGTCGGGGCGGGCTTTGAGCAGCTCGTAGACCCCGCGACCAAACCGCCGCAGCGGAATCTCTTCCTTGCGACGAAGATAGCCCTCGGGGCAGATCACCACACATTCACCACGATCCAGCGCTGCGATGCACTCGAGAATCTCCGGTGCTTCGTGCTTGATCGGCTTCTCCGGCACGCGGACGGCATGGACCACATGCTTCATAAACGGCCGAAGGTGCCAGATATCGTAAAAATTCGCCGTCATCAGTGGCGTGATCGGCCGCGGGAGCACGCTGGCCAGAAACAGCGGATCCCACCAGCAGGCATGGTTGGCAATCACCAGCACCGGCCCGCTGACCGGGATCTGCTCGAGTCCCCGCCCGTGGGCGCGGATCTTATACATAATGTAGATCCACGACTCGACCCAGACTTCGTACATGTGTCGTTTGAATCGTATGATCGAGAGTGTGATCATTCCCAGACAGAGCACGATCAGCAAAAAATAATTGGCCCAATACACCATCGTGCCGCTGTGGACTGTCCCCGTCAGCGCGATGGCCAACTGAATGATGAGCACAACAGCCAGCAGAAGAGCCACAATTCGCTCGGAGCGATGACCGGCAAACCAGCTGGTATTATTCTGTGCGTCGCTGGTCCAGCGACGACTCTGCAATTCGCTGTGTCGCCACATGCTGCAGAGAATGCATCCGAACGAAGCAGCGTACACAAGTATGACCCAGCCAGGACAACTGTCTGCGTTCAAGATCAACAAGGTGATGGCGATGAAGACGCACAGTGTCGGCGGAATCAATCCGAGGATTCGCCATGTCAGGGGATAGCAGCAAGTGAGGACGATTCCGAGAATCGCACCTGGTCCGAACCAAAGCATATTGTTGAAGAGTGCCTGATTCCGCAACGCCGCACACAGCGAAAGAAAGGTCGGAATGTACGCCAGCAGAGCCAATTGCAGAATTGCAAGGGTTCCACTGACGTCATCATCGCGCCATCGCGAACTCGGGGCATCGTTGTCCATATCGATGAGCATTATGGGGTGGCATCGGGTTCATAAACGCGGATACGCCCAGGCTCGACGATCCACAATTGACCGCGGATCGGTTTGAGTTTAATTTTCACGCCAGCACCGGTTCCAGTGGGATTGGAATCACGCGTTCGCGTGTTATCGCTGCGGCGTAAGCGAGTGCGGCACGCAAATCATCGGTTTCAAGTTGCGGGTAAGCGATCAATAATTCAGATTCCAGTATGCCGTGAGCCATATTGTCCAACTGCAGCGAAACCCACACCCGGGTGCCGCGGATGACCGTTTTGCCAAAGCAGACGTTGGGATCAATCGATATGCGCTTCAATAGCACTTCCCATCGGGTCATTTCTTCTCCTTCAAACTCGCCAGAAACTCCACCAGATCACGCATTTCTCTTCGCGACAGTTTCTGATGCACATCGTCTGGCATCGCACTCTTGTCCGGCTTCTCGCTCTCCACATCTGCGGCAGCGATCTCCAACACCGTGTTCTCCGGCGTCAGCAGCGTGTACTTTTCCTTCGTCTGCTTCCGCAGCACGCCGCTCACTTTCTTGCCATCAGCGGTCTCCAGAATCACACTCGCAAAGCCCTCGGCAATCTGTGCGTTCGGCACAAGGATTGACTCCAACAGATACTCGCGGCTCTTCTCGCGGCCAATCCCGTTCACCGGCGGGCCGACATCGCCGCCGGTGCCGTCGAGCTTGTGACACCGCTGACACGACACCGCGGCATTGTTCAGAAAAATCTCGCGGCCACGTGCGACGTCGCCACCCTTCAATATTTCGGGATAACGCTTGTCCCGCTTGCTGCCGGCGTTCTTCCGCACCAGCTTGTCATAATCCGCGAGCTTCGCCTTCAGGTCGGCGTGCAGCTTCAACTTCTTCGCCGTGCTGCGGGCTTGGGCAGCTTCAAACACTTCCAGTTTCAATTCGTCTGGCACTGCACCATCTTTCAATCGGTCGAGCCACGTGGCAAGGAGCGTGTCCGCAGTCGCGGACTCCGGCAGCGTGCCGAGTGCGGCGAGCATCATCTGCTTCTCAATGATGCTGGTGCCGGCGTCGTCGAGCAGGGTTGCAAACTGCTCAATCTGCTTGGGATTTCTCCTCACTATGGCCGTACGAACCGCACCACGCAGCCAGGGCTCGGTGCTGCTCTCCGCGATGGGCACTGCCGCTGCAAACTCTTTGGCTTTGAGCGCGTCGAGTGCAAGGAGAGCCGCGACGCGTGTCTCCACGGGTTGCTTGACATCATTGATGATCCTGGCCATCGCCGGGCCGACTTCCTTGATGCCAAGTTTGGTGACGCAGGCGACGGCGTCCTTATGGACCGCGTCGGAGCCGATGAAGATGTCGTCGAGCACGGGCATGAGCGCGTCTTTCGCTACCGTCGCGTCGCGGGCTTTGAGCTCGAGCCGCAGCCCCGTGATCGGATCGCGCCGCGGCGGCTTTGCCCAGTCGGCGAGGAGCTTCAGGGCCGTGACGCGAAGATAATCGGGCCGGCTGCGATTGGCAGCAAATTTCGCCAGAGCGGCGGCGTTGGATGGTTCGCCGAGCAGGAAATTCGCAGCAAGTGCGCGGAAGAGGATCGCGTCGTCAGCGACGGCATCGCTGAGAGCCGCGAGCGCGGGCATGGCAGTCATCATGCGTTCGTCGTAAATTGCGCGGGCGGCCTCGATACTCACTTGCGGATCAGCATCGGCGAGCAGTTTGACCAACCGGTCCTCGGCATTCGCATCGCCGATGCGTCGCAGTGCAAGCACCAGCACGATTTTCTCATTTGCAGTCAGGTTGTCCTGTCCGTTCGCGATCTGACCCCCGGTTGCTTTGAGGTACGACGACAGCAGCACCACGGCCGCGTGTCGGAGGTAAGGATCCTTCCCAGCGGCAGTCACAAATGGCATGATCGGCAAATGCACATCTCTCGGGAGCGTCATCAACTCCAGGAACTGATGCAAAGCCAGCGCGGCGTGAAATTGAACGCTCGGTTCCGGGTCCTTCAAGAGTGGAAGCAGGGAGTCGCTATGGATACCAAACGTCCTGGCGGATTCGCCGAGAGTTCGCGCGGCTGCAGCACGCAGAATGGGGTCGGTATCTTTGAGAATCTCGATCAGTTCCACAGGATCCTGCCGAACCCTTCGATGGTATTGGCCCAGCGCCCAGATCGCATGCAGCCGCGCAATCTGGTTCTTTGAATCTTTCAATAAGTCAACCAGTGAGGCATAGACATCCGCGTTCGGACGCGTGAGCAATTCATATTGAGCTTCCAGTCGGACTTGTTGATGAGGATGCTCGAGCAACTTCAATAATTCCTGGATGCCGATTTTACTCATTCCACTTGCGATCAGTTCCCTGGCTTCCTTCACCTTCGGATTCTGCTGTGCCTCCGCGTCGGTGAGCTTAAAGATGCGCCCTTTGTCCTGCGGGTTCCAGCCGCTGACCCAGTCGCTCCAGTAGAAATTGCAGTCGGGGCCAAATTCGCAATCGGTCGGTACCATGTTCTTGACGAACGGTTCTCGGTCCACGACTTCGAAACTCGCGCCTTTGGGTTTGACGGCGAGGCTCCAGATTACGCTGCTGCCCGCATTGGATGTGAAATCGCACGCGAAGAAATGATCTTTATATTTGTCGTTCAATCCGAGGCCGGGGTAATGGGTGATCCCCGCGGGGCCGTTGCCGAAATGGGCCAGCGGCGGCAGGATATTCGCCGGCTGACTCTCGTTCTGCAAGTGCCAGATTTTCTCGGTGTTCCACGGCCCGCGGTTACCTTCCTTCACTGCGGGCGTGTGATAGAGCGTGCCATATTGATACCCGCAGCGCCAGCCGGAATCTCCGCCGGGGACGATCTGCACCCAGCGGGCCCGGTCGCCGCTGTCGCAGTTGTTGTCGTAGGTAAAGAGATTGCCATAGTCGTCGAACGCAAGCTCCTGGGGATTCCGCAGGCCAATATGCACGATTTCGAGATTGCTGCCATCGGGCTCGCAGCGTAGTACGGCTCCGCTGTCGGGGTTGTAGAGTCGCTTGCCTTCTTTATTGACGACGTTGAACCCGCGGTCGCCGATGCTGAAATAGAGTCTTCCGTCGGGACCCATTCTTAGTCCATGCAGATCGTGCCCGAGGAATTGTGCTCGCACACCGTAACCGGTGCTGAGAACATCGCGCTGCTCGGCGACGCCGTCAGCATTGGTATCGCGCAGTTTGTACAAGTTTGGGATATTGGTGAAATAGACATCGCCCTTGCGGGCGAGCACTCCGGCACCAATGCCGTCTTCGGGTTTGTTGAAGCCGTTGGCGAAGACTGTGCTTTTGTCGGCGACGCCCTTGCCCGTGCTGTCCCAGACGCGGCGGACCTGATCATCATACTTTTCGAAGTTGCCGTATTTGTGCCGCTTGTACATGGCGAGGCGGTCATCGACGGTGCGGGCACCGATGTCGTCATCGAGCCAATGCATGAAACTGCGGGTGTCGGGCACGCCATTCCCGAAGCGTGTCGTCTCGGCCACATACGCCCGGCCCTGCTCATCGAAGCAGAAAGCGACGGGGTTCGCCATCAGCGGTTCAGCGGCCCAGAGTGAGACGGTGGTCCCGGATGGCACAGTAGCCCGGCGAGCCGCGTCGGCAGCCTCCACGTTCGGCGGGGCATCGGGCGACGATGTCGGCGGAACGGCCAGGGCGATGGCGGTGAGAACGATGAACACTGCGACGTATTTCATTCCGTCAATCTACACTCTGCTCCGTGCTCGGGGGAGGGCTCAGGCTTCCGCCGGCACCGCTTCCTTGAAGCGATAGCCAACGCCGCGGACGGTTTCGATCAGTTCGTCCTCGCCGTTGCCCTCGATCTTCTTCCGCAGCGTCTTGACATGGACGTCGATGGTGCGTTCGAGCACGACGGCCCCTTCGCCGATGGCGGCGTCCATGAGCTGGTGCCGTGTGAAGGCCCGGCCCGGCTGCCGTAGCAGGCATTCGAGCAGCTTGAATTCGGTGGGTGTGAGTTCGACCGCGGTACCTTCGCAAGTCACTTTGTGCCGCAGGCGATCGACCTTCACGCCGAGGTGCTCAATCACGTCGCCCGACTGCACGGGCTGGGCATTCCGCCGCAGGAGCACCTTCACTTTTTGCAGCAGAATCTTGTTGCTGAAGGGCTTGGTGACATAGTCGTCGGCTCCCATTGCGTAGCCGACGACTTGGTCGTTTTCCTCGCTCTTGGCGGTGATCATCATGATTGGGATCGACTTGGTGCGTTCGCCGGCGCGGATCTGCTGGCACACTTTCAGACCGTCGAGCCCCGGCAGCATGACATCGAGCAGGATGATGTCGGGCAGGATCGTCTGAGCTTTTCGCAGCCCTTCGTTGCCGTCGTGGGCGACGATCGCTTCGAAACCTTCGCGATTGAAGTACCACGACAGAGTCTGTGTCAGGCCGCGCTCGTCTTCGACGATCAGGATTCTCGGCTGGGACATCGGATCCACTCCGTGCAGGTTGGCATCAGCAGGCAAGAGATGTCATAGGCGGCAATGAGTAGAAACGAAGTAGAAAGCATGAAGTCGTAGCGACGATTGGAATAATCGCGAACGAGGTTTGCCAGGGTCGCAGGTTACTTTGGCGGTGTCTGAATGGAATTGTGCGAATTGGCCGGATTGTGGCGTGTAAATCGTTAACTAGTGTCCGTCGGGAAAAGGCGGCTTTTTGATTTTGTCACCTGCCTGGGAACTGGTGGGAGGTGATTGACGCTCAGGAATGCGCTCCGTTTTCGGTGGACCGGTGTGCCAGTGATCGCCGGGGCGACGCCGAGCGAC
>JBGSSZ010000686.1:0-6641 GCA_041736785.1 Limnoglobus sp. | reverse complement strand
CCGCGTGCGGTAGGTCCACGGCATGTGCGACTTCTTGCGCGCGCTGGGCAACGTGCGGTCGTCGCGATAGTGGCGGGCTGTCTTGTCGGTCATTCCGGCTCCCTGGCAACCGCTCTTCTTCCGCACGCTCGAACAATTGCGATGCTGACGGCAGGCACTGACGCCGGAGTCCGGATGCTCCGGTCCGAGGAGGCAAGGGAAAGGTCCAAGGGCCGGAAAGCGGGGTGGCAAGGAAAGTGAAAGACGCGAAGTTCCCGCCCTTTAGGATGAGGGCCAAGGTGATCACACGCCCGTAACGGCCATTGTCACGCCGGCTACAAACGCTGAAATCGTCGCTTATTTAAGGTCTAGGACAAAGCTGGCGAAGACCGATGACCGCTGCCCAACGCCCGATCTGCTGAGCGACAATGTCGCTGTCAATCGTTCGGCCGACTGTCACGATCCTGGCCAGGTTGTGGGTCGCGCTCCTGCTCCGCTGCCCAAGTACACTGTTATCGCGCAGGCCTCCAATCACCTCAAAAGAGGCTTGTTTGATATCTGCGGCAATACAGGGACTCAGACAGCCGTTGAAAGCTGCCGACCTCTGTATGGACTCATTTGAAGCTGGCTATGTCCGGTCACATCCGCCGACCAGATGCGAATGCGAACGGACTATCGACACGACGCGAGATTCACAGCGGTGGTCAGCCGCCAGCAAATGGGTGCGGAGCACCGGAGATCATGATGGTAGACATGTCCCCTATGTCACTCCGGGAGAGATCATTGTCGTCATAGCATAGTGGGTTGGATCGATTCCGTTTGGATGTCAAATCTGTCCACTGCTTCTTGACAAGTGTCGCCATATCTTCAAGAATTCTACCCCCTAGCGGGATGCAGGCCTCTCTGAGACATGATTTCACCTTCCTGACGATCCTCTCCTGATGCGTGACGAGCGCGGGTGCCACATGCGATAGCCAACCTCGTACAATGTTACATGTTAAGGTGCGGCTGTCTTTGTATTCATGGGCTCTGCGAAGGTTGCTGGCCAGGGCTTCCCAAGCGGCATCAGGGATGGAGTAGACCACTCTTTGATGCACCTTGCGAATCTGCAGCCCCAGAACTTCGACGGATTGTTGCCGGATGTCCACAACTTGCCCCAGAAAACTGGGACTTTGCTGCGTGCCCTTCAGCTTCAATCCCAGTTGCTCCAGTAGCTGCTGACCCTCGGCCAGCCTTCGATGCGCTGCGTCCGCAGTTGAGGCCATTACGACGAGATTGTCAGCGTAAATGGCCCCAAACGGTATATGCCCTCCATCAGACAGGAGGGTGTCGTGTCGACGATGTAGGTGCCATAGCAGTAGCACCGGGGAGATGGAGTTCCCCTGCTGGATTCCGATGTGCCCCCTTTCGGTAGCAGGTTTCGAAGCGCCTCGACTGATCGCGGTGATCAGCCGAGCGTATTGTTCGTCGCATGGGAGCGACGTAATATCTTCCGCGAGCTTGTCCAAGTTAACAAAATCGAACGCTTTGTGAATGTCGTCCTGGATTAAGTAGGGCGCCTGAGTGCGGTTGATCTGTCGCTCGAGGTCCGCGAGGAGGAGTTTAGCCGAGCGGCCGGGTCGAAATCCGTACACGTTCTCCCTGAACTCAACGTCGATCCTCGGCATGACGGCCAGGTACAGCGCCCGGGCTATGACCCGGTCTGCCACATTCCCCACGTGGATCGTGCGATGACCGCCTGAATGCTTGGGAATCTGGATCGTCCGGCTCGGGCCGGGGACGTAGCAGCCGGCAAGTACTTGGTAGGCTACCTCGCGGATGACCGTACCAAAGCTTCGGGGACTGTAGGCACTCGGCGGAATATCATCAGGCCCGGCACAGTCGCCATTTGTTTGAAGTTCCTGGAGCACGTTGATCAGGTTTTCCCGATCGAAAACGACTGAAAACGGCGGAACGACCTCATTCGTACCGTGTACGATGCGTTTCACGTCGCTGCTACGGCGTCGGAGCGTGCGACTCGAGTAGCCTGAGATTCCGCCGCACGAAAAGTCGATGCGCTTCGAGCTCGAAAGACTTGGCGGGAGTTGTGGGTTTGCCGATGTGCGGCACAACGTTTTGACTTCGGCAGAACTCGCCCCGTAGGTTTGCTTTGTAGGCAGCATGACTTGACCCGCACGGTTCATTTTCTCGATCAGTAGGCGCGTCGAGCCCTGTGGTCGGTAGACAGTGCGCAGCACTGATTCATCCCAAGTTTCATCGATAAGCTGGCATCCCTGCTGCAGGTAGTCGACTTTTCGGCTCGAAGCCCGTTTCCGGAGCAGAGTTCTGCCGGTGTCCTTAAAATCGACCACGAGCAGTGGTCTCAACCTTTCACGCGAGTCCGACCAGAGCTTGTGACCGGCAGGTAGCCCAGCAGGCCCGCCGTCAGCCCGGATGAGAACATCGTACTGCTCCATATCGACATCTTGCAGGCTGCTGACAACCCGTATCGACGTATGGTGATTACGAGGCCGTAGAAGGGATCGCAGTAACTCGGCATGATGCATGTCAACAACTTGGATCAATACATTCTGCGGCACGTTCACCATTGATGCCAGATTGGGTATATACCGGACTATCTCACCCGCATCCGCGCACGCGATGGCGCAGGCGAGCCTGGCGGCGATCTGATTCCTGCGACGGTTGCTGACGACCCCGCTTCGGAGAGTATCCGGTAGATCGTGGCCGTTCCGGGGCGTGAAGTGAACGCAACTCGAAACCCAGGCGATGCTCACTTCGCGCGGCACCCGATCAATACCGAGAACAATCTCTTGATTGAGGCCATATTCACTGAAAAGCAAGTAGTTATCCAGATCGGTCGAGATCCGGTCATACGGCAAGATGCCAATCAGTGTTTTCTCCACTGTTTGCGGGGCCGTCATCCTCTGCCAACAGAAGTATGCCGATTTATTGAACATCGTACTAGCATCAGAATAGATGATCAACGGACGGACGGCGTGGTCTGGGTCGGATCCCAGAGCGACCGCTGTGCCCACCGCAACGGGGCAGACCTTGTCCTCCTTCATGACCTCGGTGTGCATCGAGAGCTCGATCCCATCCGCTCTCAACACATCACCGATATGGTGTGCCATAGCAGTGTTGGGCGCAATAATAATGGCTCGACGATTCGCATGACCACGAAGTATGGATTTAAGAACTTGAATCGGTTCTAGATTCGGGGCCGCGATCCGAAACAATCCTCTCCTATGATTCCAGGAGTAGGGATTGCGCTTGAACATCAGGCCCGCCCGCGATGTAAGCATCAATTCGTGACCGGTTTCGTGCCTGAGCTTAAACCTGATCCGATCTTTCTGTAGCGATGCGAGGACAATATCAGCGAAATGAGCTGGGATCAAAGCGTATTTGTCATCCGGAGGATACCCACGACCAAAGGGGCGTTCTCGATAGCCATGAGGTCGATGATAGTCTATTCCCTGCACCTCATGGGGCGGGATGTCCCGATCATTCACTTCCAGAATCAACGGAGCCGATTGTGGATGGGCGCATAAAGATGCTCGTGTATGAGAATAGAAAGATCTGCTCTTTGCACTATCGTAGCTTGGCAATCGCGATTCACCGTCATGACTATCACCCATATCCGATACAGTAAGTTGTTTGGTTTGCTCTCGGGCTGAACCCATTCGTACGCAAGACATACTCAATCACTCGCCCGGTAGATTAAGTCAATGACACTTCATGTTTTCATGTCGTTTTGCCCGATTTGGCCCATTTCTGGGTGTCGGTTTCTCGTGGTTCCCTGGTCGGGGAAGTGAAAGTTGACAACGCAAGCACCTCAAGTCTCTGATTTGGAAGAGGACAGCGGCGGGACAGCGGCCCTAGCGCTGACGAGACCCAACGTCCGATTCAAAGCTGATCAGTGCGAGTCGGATCCGGCCTGGAACGATGTTCAGATCGCGGCCACGTTGGACGAGGGCAGCGGATCTTCAGCCGGATCCGCGAGCATTCAGTCGACGGGGGAGTTTCGCTCAGATTTGTGCGTCGGCAGCAAAAGTTGCTCATTTGAGCCGAGCAGCGAGCACGTCGCGAGGATGGCCACTGTGGCAAACGTAACGGCTTTGCCCTTCAAGACTTCGAAATACTGGTCGGCAACGGCGTCAAAGAGATCGACATCACGTCGCCGACGAAGTCGTCACTGAAAAGGGCGGAGTGCTGGAACAGTTCACAGTCGAGGCGATAGTCAGAAAGTGTGACGGGAGAAACATTCGCTATCTTGCGACGAAATAACCCTCGCAGATCCCTCAACCGAACTGCTGAGCATTCCCAACGAGACGCGTGCCGCGGCCGGCAGGTGCTCGGTCATCGCGACAACCGATTCGACAACCCGCCGATGCGGCGCGTTGCTCCCGATGGTCAGTGTGACAATCTGCCCCGTCGCCAGACCGGTGAGCCGCCAGTCTTCAAGAACGCAGATCAACTGCTCGCCCGTTTTCGTGGGCGACAGGGTGCCGCGGATCAGTTTGTCAGCGAATCGTATGCTTGCCATGAGCCAGCTAAACTACCGTTTTCCAGAGGTCATTTCAAGCTCCGTAATGGACTGTGATCATTTTGCACCTCTTCGCCGCTCACAATAAAACTGCAATCTTTGAATTCCGAAGAGAATAAGGACCGGCATGCGGCTGGCCACGTTACCGTAACAGTATGGCATTCGATTACGGAGCGTTGTGATGTCGAAAACCAAGCAGAAAAACGACCCAGCAGGCTCCGAGGAGTCGAAAGAGCCTGATAACTTCACCCCGATGGCGAGTATTATTCGAAAGAATGTCATCTCGACTCTTGGTCGCCCCCCTGAATTGCTCGATGTCGTCGTACGGGAACTGTGGAACGATTACTATCGCATCAACGTCCTGACCGGTGTCAATATGATTGCCGCCAGGATGACGCACAGCTTCTTTGTGAGTGTGAACTCCGTGGGGGACATTCTGAAGTCTGAGCCGACGATGACGCGAGTCTACGCATGACGGCGCATCGTTTGCATTAACCAATCCGCTTCCCACGTTCCGACACGAAGAGGATTTGCCCCATGGCGCTCGATAGCCTGCGTGAACTGCTGATTGAAGAGCTTAAAGACCTGTATAGCGCTGAGAACCAGTTGCTGAAGGTGCTGCCGAAGATGGCGAAGGCGGCTGCTCACGCCGATCTGAAAACGGCCTTTACGGATCACCTCGAAGTCACCCGCGGGCAGGTTACCCGGCTGGAGGAGATCTTTAAGGAACTGGACGAGTCCCCCAAGGGCAAGACCTGCAAGGCGATGCAGGGTCTGGTAGAGGAAGGCAGCGAACTAATCAGCGAGAAGGGTAACAGTTCCGTCAAGGACGCAGCCCTGATCGCGGCAGCGCAGCGAGTGGAACATTACGAGATGGCCGGTTATGGCTGCGTCCGGACGTTCGCCAAGCTGCTGGGTCTCGATGAGATCTCCGACAAGCTACAGGAGACGCTCGACGAGGAGGGGGAGGCGGACAAGAGTCTGACGGAGCTGGCGGAAACGATCATCAACGTCGATGCGGACGAGGCGGATGAAGAGGAAGAGGATGACGAGGAGGAAGAGGATGACGAGGACGAGGAAGAAGACGACGAGAGTGCGCCTAAAACCAAGTCGAAGCCTGCGAAGAAATAGTCCATAATGGTTCTCGAACGAGACCAGCGGTCCCTATGGCCGCTGGTTTTATCGTTGACGCTCGTCTTGGATCGGTGATACGTTTGGGGCGATTGCATTTCTACAGTGCGATCCTTCGGGAGATCAACGTGAAGGGGGCTGAAGCGCGGTTTGCCAAGACGGCCCGCGGCACGTTCGCGGTTCGGTCGTAAGGGAGGATGCCATGACCCCTCATTACCTCAAGCATCGGACCGTGCGTTTCTTCCACGAAGATGGCCACCCCGTCCGCGCGGTGACATGTGCCACAAGCGACGGTCGCAGCTACAGCCACCTCTGCGACGTGAAGAGCTTTGAACCCGTCGCGGGTGCGTGGCCGAGAGCGTGCGGACCTCACGACCCCGGGCGATCGTCGCGAAGCAGGAAGCGTTGGCGTTTACCTGCGATAACGTCGCCCTGGAGTTTCTGAAGGAGCCGGGACTGGTCGGAGTGCGCCATCCCCGCTGCTACCCAGCAACGTCAGATCTCCACCTTGATGCCTTGATCGAGTTCCAGCGCGTCCGATCGCGGTCGCGGTTCCCGAGACTCGATCGCCAGTTCAACGATTGCAATCTCGGGATCACGGTGGCACTCAGATCACGTCTTGAGAAGTAAGTATTCGGGGAGTGATGCCAACAGGGCTTCTGCTTCCCCTTTAAGGTTTGCCCTTCCAGTCGTTGACTGGTGCCGAAAGAATGTGATTGCAAGCACCATGCCAATCGCTGCCGCTGGCAGTGCGCTCGTGGATCGCGCTCTTATCATGTGTGATGAAGAAGAAACGGCATTCCATTGCGCACTTCCGAGCAAGATGTATGCTCGCCGGGTAGGCGTCTAACTAGTGTCCGTCGGGAAAAGGCGGCTTTTTGATTTTGTCACCTGCCTGGGAACTGGTGGGAGGTGATTGACGCTCAGGAATGCGCTCCGTTTTCGGTGGACCGGTGTGCCAGTGATCGCCGGGGCGACGCCGAGCGAC
>JBGSSZ010000682.1:0-22810 GCA_041736785.1 Limnoglobus sp. | reverse complement strand
GACGCCTTCGCGATCGAAACGGTGGCGACCACCACGCTCGACGGAGCCACGCTCTTCACCATTCAGCCGACCGCGATCCGGGCCGTGCGACTGAATGGCGGCACACTCACCCGCCGCAATGACGCCACCTTCCAGGTCACCACCACCGGGGTCGGTCTGACCCTCGGCAGTATCCCTGGCGTCCCGGGCAACGCCTCGCTCTTCTTCGACAACCTCAGCGCGGTCGATAATGTCAATGGTGTGCTGCGGTATTCCTATGCGTCGGTCCAGAACGGCCCGCTCAGCACTGACACCGCACAGACTCTCGTGCGCTACGACTCGGTCCTCGGCATCGTCCCGCTCAACTTTGCGAATGACTATGTGAACAGCAGTGAGGTCGCATTCTCCACGATCAACAGCGCTCCGACCGCAAACTACCGGCTCACCGTCGCGAAGAACACCGTCGAAGGCAGCAACAACATTGCATTCATCAACTCGCTGCTGATCGAAACCAGCGGCACCGGCACGATTCACGGAGGCGCGATCTACGGCACCGGCAGTATTACCCTCAACGCCGGCGTGCTCGCCACGTCCCTCGTCGGCGGCGATACCCAGCCATCATTCCTCGGCACGACCATCACCAAGAACATCGATCTGAGCGAGTCGACCGCCTACCTGCATGCTCACGCCAACACCGCTCTGCTTGGGACTCTGGATGGCCCGCGACTGGTCAAAGCCGGCTCGGGATCGCTGCTCCTCACCGGTGCCAATACCACGCTCTTCGGGCTCACCGTCAATAATGGCAACGTCCAATTCTCCCGAGATGTCAACCTCGGCAGCAGTATGAGTGGCGTCACCCTGGGCAGCGGTCAGGGCAACGGCGCACTCACCTTCACGCCCAACAGCCAGTTCGAGACACCCACAAACAATGTCATCGCTTCATTGCGAACGATCACACTCACCGAGGGAGCGGGCACGCTGGGCGTTGCACTGCCGAACATGAATCTGATCTGGGACGGCGTCATCACGGGCGATGGACGCCTGATCAAAGCCGGACCCGGTACACTCACTCTCACCAGCACTAACGATTTCGTCGGCGACCTCACCATAATCAGTGGAGCCGTCTCCGTCGGGACTGAGAACAGTCTTGGCGGTACGACGCAGAATCCCAACAATCTGGTGCTGTCGGGCAGCGCCCCGACCGCCGCGGCTTTGTTGCAAACGACCGCGACGATCAACACCAGCCGCAATCTGCTGGTCACCAGCACCGTGCCAGGGGCCAACGGCATCTTCACCAGCACGCCGGACATGCTCTCGTTCTCCGGCAATGTCGGCGGCAATCAGCCCGGCACCCCCTTCCTGAAGAGCGGCGTGGGAACACTTGAACTCGCGGCGAACAACAGCATCAATGGTCCGATCACCATTGGCGAGACGCTGCCCACGCGACGCCCTTCCGCAGCGGCTGCCCAGACCGGCGGCACCATACTCTTGCTCAGCTCCATCGCTGGATTGCCCGCAGCGACATCGTACACGCTGAACAACGGCACGACCCTCGCACTCGATAACGGCGAAGTGCCCAACTTCAACCGCCTCAGCAGTTCACCGATCACCGCGAACGGAGCCGAGCTGATCTTCGTCGGCAACATTTCGAGCAGCGTCTTCGAGCACGTCGGTCGCAGCAGTACGGAGGGCTTCATCTCCAACTCGCTCGGCAATACGATCACGCTGTTTCAGCCACCGGGTACGTCGAGCACGAATCTGGTGCTCACCGGTCTGACCACGACGGGGATCACATTCTTCCGCGGGAACAACCTCGGTGTCAGTGCTGCCGGCACATTCACCCGCGTCATTTTCGCCACTCCGCCGGCGCTGATCAACGGACTGATCCCGGGCACGTTTTACGCAGCCAGCGACACCGCCCCACCGAGCGATTTCGCTGCCTACAACAGCAGTGCGAATGGCGTCGAAGCGTTCACCAACCTGATTCCGTTCCCAGCGACCGGGGGTGCCAATAACCAGACGTACGTCGCCAACGGCAGCATCACCGTTGCCGGGGGCGTGCTCAGCAACGCCGTGAAACTGAACAATGCCAGCATCCAGCTTGGCGGCAACTCGCTGTCGTTGGCTGGCAATGCCGGCTTGATACTTTCCACGGGCATGGACAGCATCATCGGTGGCCCCGTCGCCTTCGGCCCCACACCGGCCCGCATCTCCGTCAATCTCACACTCGATATCAGCGGCCCGCTGACTACCAGCGGCGGACTCAACAAGTTCGGCCCCGGCACGCTGACGCTTGCGAATGCCAACGTCACCGGCGGCTACCAAGTTTCTCAGGGCGTCCTGCTCCTTGCCACCGCAGCAGGCTTCACCAACAATCAGGCCCTGACCATCGCCGATGGCGCGATCTTCAATCTCGGTAACAACGGCTCCGTGACCACTCCGGTCGTGGCCGCGAATATCACCGGCTTCGGCGAGATCAACATCGGCACGGGAGCGCTGGCCAACGCCGCGTCGGAGGACATCCCGACGGCCTTTGGCGGCAGCTTTTCCGGAAGCGGCACGTTCATCCACAACTTCACCGGACCCGGTGCCAACAATGTACCCACATACAATGGCGCCAGCCCCGGATTCACCGGCAGCGTGCAACTGCTCGGCGGGAATCTGATCATCGACACCGCCAACGCCTTCGGCAACAGCGGCGTCATCCAACTCGGCAACACTACCGGCACGCAAAACGCCACGCTCACGATCGGCCCTGGTGTCACCCAGTTCAACAAGGACTTCACGGTCCCCTCCGGCAGCCTGGGCGTGGTGCAACTCTCGACCGGCGCTCCGCGTGTCTCGACGTTCACGGGCAACTTCAGCCTCGCTCGCTCCCTATCGCTCGCCGGGGCGGGCAGCAACACCGCAACCGTGCCCGGTGCCACCACGCTCTCGGGCGTGGTCAGCGATGCCAGCGTCGCTGAGATCGGCAGTATCTCCTGGAACGGCGGTAACTACAGCCTCACCAGTGCCAACACTTTCTCCGGTGGCGTCTACGTCAATGCCTCCATCCACAATGTGCTCGGCATCGGCAGCAATACCGCACTCGGCAGCGGACCCATCACCATCGCCAACAGCACGAACACGGGCAGTTTCCGCGCCGATGGCGGACCGCGGACTCTCACCAACGCCTTCACCTTCGAGCTCGGCACAACCGCCAACACGATCGGATTCGTCGGCGTCAACGAACTCACCTTCACCACGCCATCGGTGAACCTCGGCTCCGCCACCCGTACATTCGAAGTCATCAGCACGGGCAAGGTTACCTTCACCGGCACCTTCGCGGGCACGGCCACACTGAACAAAACCGGTTCGGGAACTCTCAAGCTCTCGAGCGCGAGCAGCACTTACAGCGGCGGATTCATCCTGGGCGGCGGTAGCCTCGTCTTTGGCTCCAGCACCACCGGCGGACCCGGCAACGTCACCAGCGGACCTATCGGCACCGGAACACTCATCATCGCCGGCAGCAACATCCTTGCCGAAGACGGCCCCCAACAGGTCGACAACCCTGTCATGGTCAACACCGACTTCGTCGTCGACGGCATGGAAGACATCATCATGGGGGGCATCATCGACATCGGTATGTCCATCAAACGCATCGTCATCACCAACACGGGCATGACCAACTTCAGCAACACCATCACCGGCACCGTCGATGGCGGCTTCATCAAAGACGGCCTCGGATTCCTCATCCTCAGCGGCAACAACAGCAGCGGCTATGGCGGCGGTACCACCGTCATGGAGGGCCGCCTGATCCTCAACAGCCAGTCCGGCAGCGGCTTGCCCACCGGCGGCATGACCACCGTCATGGATGGGGCACGCATCGAAGGCAACGGCACCGTGGGCAGTAACATCATGGTCGAATCCGGTGGCGAATTCGGCGGCGGCGTCGCCGCCAGCCCCAGTGTCGGGACTCTCACCCTCACCAGCGGCACCGTCACCATCGCACCCGGCGCGAGCTATCTCGTCGGTATCAGCATGTCCGGCTCCGCGAGCCCCGTCAACAGTGGCCTCAGCTCCGGCGGCACTCCGGGGATGCCCGACAACAACAACTACCTCAACCAGATCGCCGGCACGCTCGACCTGCAACCGGGTTCCAAGATCAGTGTTGATGTGACCGGCACCACCTTCGCCGCGCTGGGCGCAAACTACAGCTACAACATCATGAAGCTCTCGACCTCGCAGACCGGGTTCACCTTTCCGCCCGGCGATGTGATCTTCGTGGGCGGCGGTAGCACTGTGTTCCAAGACATCACCCTGAGCGGCGACGCCAGCGGCTTCATCTACCTGAACTTCACACCGGTCCCCGAACCGCTCGCCCTCTTCGCCGTGGTTGCGCTGTTTGTGTTCGTGCGGCTCAATCGCCGGGGGCTCTGACAGAAACGAGCAATTGAGGCCGTCAGGATCGGGGTCAGTGAGATCCCTGCAGGAGCCGACTCCAACATGGCCAGGACCGTTGAAGCAATACTTGTAGACATTCGCCTGCGTGGTGAGGAACTGTTCCAGATCGTTGAACAAGTGAGAAAGCTGACAAAAAAGACAGTCAATCCACTGACCGAGGAGGTCAAGTACGGTGGCATTCTCTTTTCTTCAACTCATCTGTTCGGCGGTGTCTTCGCATACAAGGAGCATGTGTCTGTGGAATTCAGCCACGGCTCAATGATCACCGACACCGACGGGTTCCTGGAGGGGAGCGGCAAGGGTCGGAGGCACATCAAGTTGAGATCTGTCAGCGATATCCAGGCAAAGAATCTGGCGGTGTACATTCAGCTTGCGCTCGAGGCCGCCGCGAATGCGGCCTGAGCATTTGTGCCAGTGGAGAAACGACGACAGGCCGCCAAGCCCAGGTTCGTAGCTCAGCGGCCTGCAGTTCTGGTTGGATTCCGTCGCCGCTCAGTTTGCAGCAGCCTCCACGGGCTCGACCGGCTCGGCTTCGGGCACGCTCTCCTTCGTTGTCGAGACGTAGTCGAGCTTGGCGTCGTCGCCGGTGCCGCTGGCGTTGACAGTGATCGTGTCGTGGCCGTGGAAGTCGCCGCGGAGGAGGCTCTCGGAGAGAGCGTCTTCGAGATGCTGCTCGACCGCACGACGCAGAGGACGGGCACCAAGTTCGGTGCTGGAGCCCTTGTTGATCAGGAACTCTTTCGCACTCTCGGTCACCACAAGCTCGATGCCCTTCTCGACGAGCCGCTTCGAGACTTTCGCGAGTTCCATATCGACGATGCTCTTGAGGTCGTCCTTGTTCAGCGAGCGGAAGACAATGATATCGTCGAGCCGATTCAGGAACTCGGGGCGGAACTCGCGGCCCATCCGCTCCATGAGCTTCTTCTTCATGTCCTGATACGTCACCTCGACATCCTTCTTGATGCCGCGGGTGAAGACGTTGGTCAGGTCGTCGGAGGTGATGATCGTCTCCGCGCCCACGTTGGTGGTCATGATAATCATGCAGTTCTTGAAGTCGATCACGCGGCCGACGCTGTCGGTGAGGCGGCCTTCTTCCATGATCTGCAGCAGCGAATTCCAGACGTCGGGGTGGGCCTTCTCGATTTCATCGAGCAGCACCACGCTGTAGGGCTTGCGGCGAATCTTCTCGGTGAGTTGGCCGCCTTCTTCAAATCCGACGTAGCCGGGGGGCGCACCCCAGAGGCGGCTGACGTTGTGCTTCTCCTGGTATTCGCTCATGTCGAGGGCGACGATAGCGTTCTCGTCGCCGAACATGAACTTGGCGAGCGACTTCGCGAGCAGCGTTTTGCCCACGCCGGTCGGCCCGGCGAAGATGAAGCTGCCGATGGGGCGACGCGGATCCTTCAGACCGGCCCGGCTCTTGCGGACCGCCTTTGAGATCGCCTTGACCGCCTCCTGCTGGCTGATCACCGTCTTGTGAAGCTCGTCCTCCATCTTGAGCAGTCGTTTGGTCTCGTCCTCGCCGACCTTCGTCAGCGGCACACCGGTCATCTTGCTGACGACTTCGTTGACGACATCTTCGTCGACCACGCCGTCAGTCTCTTTGGCCTTGTCCCGCCACTCGCGGGTAATGTGCTCCTTTTTCTTCTTAAGCTTGTCGGCCTGATCGCGCAGGCTCGCGGCCTTCTCGAAATCCTGCTCGGCGACCGCGGACTCCTTCTCCTGGTTCAGCTTCTCGATCTGTTCATCGAGTTCTTTGAGATCCGGCGGCCGCGTCATCGCCTTCAGACGGATGCGGGCACCCGCTTCGTCGATCACGTCGATCGCCTTGTCCGGCAGGCACCTTCCACTGATGTAGCGGTCCGAGAGATCGACCGCGGCTTTGAGTGCGCCATCGGTGATCTGCACCCGGTGGTGAGCCTCGTAGCGATCGCGCAGACCTTTGAGAATCTCCACCGCTTCGACATTGCTGGGCGGGTTGACGATCACATCCTGGAAGCGGCGGGCGAGGGCCTGATCCTTCTCGATGTACTTGCGGTATTCATCGAGCGTGGTGGCCCCGATGCACTGGATTTCGCCGCGGGCGAGTGCGGGCTTGAGCACGTTGCTGGCGTCGATGGCACCTTCCGCGCCGCCGGCACCCACCAGCGTGTGCAGTTCGTCGATGAAGAGGATCGTGTTCTTGGCACGACGGACCTCGTTCATCACGGCCTTGATGCGCTCCTCGAACTGTCCGCGGTACTTGGTCCCTGCGACCATCATCGCGAGGTCGAGCACGACCAGCCGACGATCGCGGAGCAGGTCCGGGACGTTGGAATCGATGATCATCTGGGCGAGGCCTTCGACGATGGCCGTCTTGCCGACGCCGGCTTCGCCGAGCAGCACGGGGTTGTTTTTGGTGCGGCGGCTGAGGATCTGCACGACGCGCTCGATCTCGTTGGCCCGACCGATGACCGGGTCGAGCTTGCCCTGGCGGGCGAGTTCGGTGAGGTCGCGGCCGAAGCTGTCGAGCGCCGGTGTCTTGCTCTTGCTCTTATTGCCCGAGCGGGATTCCTTTTCGGTGCCGCCGCCGGCATTCTCGTTTTCGTTCGGCATGTTATGACCCAGTAGGTTCAGCACTTCCTCACGGACGTCCTCCAGCTTCAGGCCGAGGTTCATCAGAACCTGGGCCGCCACGCCTTCCTGCTCGCGGAGGAGCCCGAGCAGGAGGTGTTCGGTGCCGACGTAGTTGTGGTTCAGGTTGCGAGCTTCCTCAATGGAATACTCGATCACCTTCTTGGCCCGCGGGGTGTGGGGCAGGCGGCCCATGACCACCTGCTCGGCACCCGGCCCGTGCTGGACAATGCGTTCGACCTCGAGGCGGATCTTCCGCAGGTCGATGTCGAGGTTCTTGAGTACATTGGCCGCGACGCCCGAGCCTTCTTTCACGAGCCCGAGCAGGATATGCTCGGTGCCAATGTACTCGTGGTTGAAGCGCTGGGCCTCCTGGTTGGCCAGTTGCATGACCTTACGAGCGCGGTCAGTGAAGCGTTCATACATTTCGAGCCGTCCTCGGAGCAATCCGCCCTGTGGGGGTGGTTGTCGTCATCTTATGCCTCAGCCGTCACCTTGGCCGGGTTCGCGGTCGCCGGCCTGAATTTTGGAGAGCCGCGGGCCCGGAAAGATTCCGCAATCCGTCGCAAACAACCTGTGGCAGCAATCCGCAGCGGGAGAATCATAGACACTCTGCAGAAGCGAATCAAGCGAGGCCTTGCGGCGGCACACCCACCCGGCTAAATTGCCGAGAGTCGAGGACCGAAAATGGCGGCACTGTGGCTGCAATCCAACGGTTCGCAAGTCGAGCCGCTTCCGCCTGTCTGCATGGTCTGCGGCGAATCCATCGGCGACGAAGTACCAGCACCGCACCGATTGATCGACATGAAGCATTGGTTGCTCTGGCTGATGCTGTGTGGTCGATTGCTGCCACGGAGCCTGGTGATTGACGCCCCGCTGTGTGCCGATCATGCCTCGCATTGGGTGTGGAAGTGGGCTTTGATGATCTTGTGTCTTGGTTCCGCCATTGGCGCCATGTTTGGGACAGTGTTGATCGGTACTGTGTTCGAGTCTTGGCTTGCCAGAGCGAGCATGTTTCTCTGTTTTGTTTGCACCGGAGCTTCTCGCTGGCTGTATATAAAGATGATTCTCTGCTGTGAGATTCGCGAAGGCTGGATCGAGCTTGAGAATGTCGATGAACGATTCTGCGCGAAGCTCGCAGCGCTGCGGGATTTTATTGCCTTGGACTCGGCAAAGTTTGATTTGCAATCGGCTGCGGAGGTGTGTGAGCCAGAAAACGGCATATAATTACATCGAGTACGAGCGTTGGGAGTCAGTCGTCATGGCCCGGATCACGCTGAGCCACGAGACTCGCTCCGGCAGGATAATGTCATCAAGGTCGACGTGGAAGAGACGGACTGGGATCGCACGTGAGCCGATCCGATTCAGGTTGAAAGGGGCATCGAAGACGAGCATAATGCAGTCAGGAGACTCGAAATGCAAAAAATCACTTTGACGGCTGAGCAGATGCAAATCCTCAACGCAGTCGACCATATGGTCGAGTTCGTGGATGCAGAGAACAGGCCTCAGGGCACGTTTGAGCGGACGAACCATGGCCGTCGAATCACTCGCGAGCTTGATCCCGTCACCAAGGAAGAACTCGACGAGATCAGGCGAAACGGAAAGGTCTACACCTCGGAAGAATTCATGGCCATGGTGCGGAGCCATTGCCGATGAGCGGCTTCTGGGCTGATCGGGCTTACAACGTCGTCAACGATACATTGCTGGGCTTATCGTCGCATCGCCAGTGGGTGCTCAGCGAACAACTTCAAGTTCTGAACGATCAACTCGCGCACGCACCACACAAGCTGGGTGAATCGCGGTTTGACAGCTATCGGATTGCGTTTGTCGGTGTGATCGAAATCTATTTCGAGATTACGGACAATCACGACGTCACTGTATTGCTGGCAGCAATCAATCATCGACTGTGGCCGATCTACGATGATCCCGAGCAGCCACCGCTCTAACCCCCGAACATCTTTCCGAACCACGACTTCTTCACCTCCTGCACCGGCGGGACCACGACATTCCGACCTTGGAAAATCGCACTCGCGGTGAGGTGGGCGATGCGGTCGCAGATGGCGGGGCCGACCAGACTCCTCAAGGCATCGACGCCGGCTTTCATCTTCGGCGCACGCATGTCGGTGCGGTGGCCGTCGGTGCCGAGCATGTGCACAATCCCGCGTTTGGCCCAGTCCCGCAAGGTGCGGGCATCGCTCATCTGCGGCTCGGCAAACTCATTCGCAGTAATCTGAATCAAGCAGCCGGCTCGGATCCAATGCTCGACAAGCGGGCCGGCGTTCATCAGTTCGGGATAGCGTTCGGCGTGGGCGATCACCAGACGCACGCCCCGCTGACGCAGCCCCGCGGCGATGGGCGCGATGTCCACAAACAAACCGTGCGGCATCTCCACCAGCAGATATTTGCCCTTGTCCGCCATCGTCAGCAATCGGCCCGCGTCGAAGCGCTCCACGAGGTCCGGCGTCACCATCACCTCGCCGGTGGGGTAGATGGCGAGCGGGACGTTCTGCTCCTGGAGCGCTGCGGCGAGCAGCGTGCTGGCATTGCGGAGATGGTTGGCGTCGTTGTCGGGGTAATGGTCGTTCTGGTGGGCGAGACCCGTGGCCATCCGCACGCCATCGCGGACGAGCATCTTCGCCATCGCCACCGCTTCGGCCATGTCGCGGGGGCCATCGTCGAGCGCGGCGAGCAAATGAACATGAGTATCAACCGGTGGCAGCATGGGAAATCAGGGGCAAGGAGCATAGGGGCAAGGGACAAGAAGAAAAGACGAGGGGCAAGGGGCTTTCTTGCCCCTCGCCCCATGCCCTTGCCCCTGGTTTTTTATCCCTTTTTCGGCGGGGCTTCAGCTTCGTCGTCGTCGCTGTCAGTGTAGTTGTCCATGTACTGACCGGCAGAGGCGTAGCCACTGTACTCCGCGTAGCCGCCGTAGGAACCGTCGTTGCTGCGACCGGCACCGTTGACCACCACGCCGATGATGTTGGCCCCGATCTGGGTGAGTTGCTCGCGGGCCCGCTCGGCGAGCGGACGCACTTTGCTCGTCATGCGGAAGACCAGGATGACGCCATCAGCCCGTGGTGCGACTGCCGAGGGATCGCTCACCGCGAGCACCGGCGGTGTGTCGAGGATCACATAGTCGTAGTCGGCCTTCAGGCGGTCGAGGAGATCGCTGAAGTTCGGGCTGGTGAGCAGTTCGGCGGGGTTCTGGGGCTTCTTGCCGCAGGGGAGCAGCGAGAGGTTTTCGATCACGGTTCGCTGGATCGCCGCGCTCAGTGGTACTGTGCCGCCAATGACCGCGGAGAGCCCGGGACCGGCTTCGGGCAGGTGAAACACGCGGTGGACGCGCGGGCGGCGCATGTCGCAGTCCACGAGCAGCGTCCGCTTGCCGGATTGGGCGATCGAGACCGCCAGATTCGCGGCGAGGGTGGATTTGCCGTCGCCCTGGCTGGGGCTCGTCACCTGGATCATCTGATGCGTGGAGCCGGCGGCATTGAAGTACAGCGCAGTACGCACGCCGCGATAGGCCTCGGCTTCGACCGACTTCGGTCGCAGTGCGGAGACGACCGTCGGTTCAAGATCGAGGTTCTCCTCGATGGGCAGGTTGGTGCGGATCGGCGGGATGTGCCCGATGACCGCGAGTCCGAGCCGCGAGCGGATGTCCGCCGGGGAGCGGAAGCCCTTGTCGGACAGTTCAGCGAGAGCCGCGAGACCGACGCCGAAGAGCAGCCCAGCCGCCAAGCCCAGGAGTGCGGACTGCGAAAGCTTGGGTGCCACGGGTGTGAGGTCGCGGCTTGGCTGGTTCAGGGCCTGTGCCTGGAAACCACCAGTGGCGCGGGTCAGTTCGGTCTGCGTGATGTCGCCTTCGTAGGTGTCGATCAGCTTGGTGCGTGCAGAAATGTACTCCGCCATCGCTTCAATTTGTGAGGCCAGCGGCATGACGACTTGAAGCTTTTGAGCGTCGCCATTCACTTCCGCCATGTAATCATTATAGATCGTCTCATAATTACCGAGCTTTTGTTCCAAATACATTTGGAAGATCTTTAACTGATCGTTTTTACCTTCCGGATCGCTCGGATTGTTTTCGGCATACTTTTTCTTGAGAAACTCAATCCGGGCTCGCAAGGCAATCATGATTTCATGATCAGGCCCATATCGCTTCGAGAGTTGTTCGGCTTGCGCTTCCAGCTCCTCCCACATATATTTCGGATCAGTGGGATCGCTGCGATTCTGGAAACCCTGCACGGGATTACGCGACGCGCTCTGAAGCCGCGTGAAGAGGATGGCTCGATCAGCGGCGTTGTTAGCACACTTCTCAATCTGGGCCAACATACCCCGAACTTCATTGATTTCACGCTTGACTGACTGCGAAATTTCGATGTTCTTACTCATGCGGAGGCGTAGCGTTTCAGGGTGCTCTTGCGTCACTTTGCGGATCTGAGCCATCGCCTCGGTGCGGGCGTCCACATTTTCCTTGAGCCGTTTGCTGTTGAGAGCGACGGCGTTGTTCAGCAGTTGCAGTTTTTCCTCAGTCGCTTCGTCATAGAAACCTTTCAGTTCCGCACGGTAGGCATTGATGACGATTTCCAGCAACTTCTGGGCGTCGTCCGGATTCGAGCCCTTCATGGAGACATTGAGAATGTTGTTCACACTACCGGGGTTGCTGGGATCTTTTTCGCGTGACACGCCGAGGAGCGCGGAGAGCAGCTTGGCCCGTTCAGCAGTCTCAGTGGGGAAACCGCCGCGCAGGTCGTTGGGAATATTACGGGCAGCGTTGGTCAGTACCTTTTCCGATTTGAGGATGGTCAACTGCGTTGACATGTAGTCTTCCATCATGCTCGTGCGCGTCTCGGCTCCGCTGCCGAGAGTGCGGTCGTTTTTCTTGACGACGAGCACCTGGGCATTCGATTGGTAGATGGACGGTCGAGCGGCGTAGGCGAGAATACCCCCCACGACGCCGATGAACATGCCCACGAGCACCCAGGGCCAACGGCGGCGCACAATCGCCAGAAAGTTAAGCCCGGCCGAGGGCTCGGTGGTGGGCATATCGATCATCGAGCGCGACGATTCCATCATGACGGGAGCGGACACGGCAAAGCCTCCAGACGCAGGCGCAGGGGTGCAGGATATTGTGCGGGTTTTCCAGCCTCAACGCAAACAAAGCGAGCGATTCCGCGGCAATTGCTCATGGTGAGGATGCCGGCGGTAGGGCCGACGCGGACCGTGCCGGCAGCGCATCCAGCACACTCGAATCCCCCGGACGTCGTGGACGACCCGACATCGTGCGGGCCGCACTGCCCACGCGATCGGTCACCAACTTCAACTCGTGCCCGCCAAAGAGCCCGGAACTCACCAACCCAATCACAATCGCGAGTGATACGCTCAGCCCGATCAGTTCGTTCACAAATTTCACACTGGCGATGGCCCCCGCCCCGGCGAGCAGGCCCGCCGCGGCCACGACCAGCAGGGCTTTCCGCACGCTAAGTCCGCGGCGCAGAAGGACATGATGCAAATGCTCGCGGTCCGCATGGGCCAGACTGCGACCCGACAATTTTCTGCGAATGACCGCAGCTGTAGTATCGAGGAATGGCAGAATGAGGACACAAATGGGCACCAGCGTGGCCACGGCGTGGCTCTTGATCGAAGCCGTCACGCAGAGTGCTCCAACGATCAGGCCGACGAGCATGCTGCCGCAGTCGCCGAGGTAGATAGACGCCGGCGGCAGGTTGTAGCGGAGGAACCCCACGAGTGCCCCAGCGGTGGCGAGACCAATCGCGGCAGCGAGGTGCTGACCGGTCAGGTACGCCACGCCCGCCAAAGCCAGGCAGACGACGCCGCCCACGGTGCCCAGCAGGCCGTCCATGCCGTCGAGCAGATTCAGCGAGTTGATGGCGAAGAGCAGGAAGACGATGGTGATGGGGCCCGCGGCCCAGCCGAGTGTCGCGCCGTAGCCGAAGCAGGAGACCGAACGAATCATGAGATCGCCGCCATAGACCAGCACGATCGCGGCGAGGATCTGGCCGAGCAGCTTGTAGCGGGCAATCAGTTCGTACCAGTCGTCGAGAAGTCCGACCATCACGAGCACAGTGGCTGAGGCGAGGAAGCCCCACCAGGCGCGTTCGCGGAACAAATAGCTTTCGAGTGCGAGTGGGTCGACGAAGATGGCGGTGACGGTGCCGAGGATGGTGGCGAAAAAGACAGCGATGCCGCCGCCGAGGGGAATGGCCCGGCTCTGCAGTTTGCGGACACCGTCGGGTGCATCGACGAGCCCGACGCGGGGCGCCAGTTTGCGCATCGCCCGTGTGCCGAGCAATCCTGCCACGTATGCCACCACTGCCGCCAACCAGATCATGCCAACACTCCTTCGTCGCATGCCCGCTGCCGTGGCAATCGGGCCAGACACTCCGCATCCAGTTCCACAGCCACGCCCTTGCCGAGAAAATCCACAGCCACCACGAATCGCTGTCGACCCGCGGAGCGGACCACCGACCCGTTGAGCCCGGTCATCGGTCCGCTGCGAATCCGCACGCGAGCCCCGGCGTCGAGCAGTTCGACCGTATCGAGCGGGAGCCCGGTTCCGGTCAGGTGCCAGACTTGTCGCAGGTCGCTCCAGAGCCGGTGCTGATCCGCGACGGCCAGCAGTCGCACGACTCGGCCCGTGCTGAGGACGCGACTGCGATCCCCCCGGACAAAGACGTAATTCGCAAACAGCGGGATTCGCGCCAGCACAATCCGGTTCCGGACGCGGTTGCGTCGGGGGGTGCATGGTGAGTAGAACGACACCCCGTCGGCTAACAGCGAGCGCGCCAGACTCTTCTCCTGACGGGGTTTGGTCTGTGCGACCATCCACGGCCCGCGGTCACTGGGAGCCTCGAACAGTGTCGCGGGATAGAGGTCAGGCTCGGCAGCGAGAATGGGCATCCCGCAGGCTGTCTCATCAAGGGTGCAGGTCATCCATGGCCGGAGCGTGCGGGCGCAAAGCCCGTCCCGTCAATCCTACGCATCGCCTGACATGGAACAATACGAAAGAAGTGTTTTTTCAGTGAGGAACAGGCAAGCACGGTAAGCTGAGCCGGCCTGTTCCCCTCGCAGATGTGATCAACGGCGGAAGGGATTGCTCCCACCCTTCTCGCGGCGGCTCGACTTGCCTTCCGAAGGCGACGGCGACTCCTTAGAACTCTTCCCGCTCAGATTGCTCATCACCGATGGTGACGACGTCGCGGTTTCCGCAGTCGCAGTGCTGCCAGACGCGGGTATTTTCTTCCATCGCAGATATTCTTCAGCGGTTAGCAGGCCGTCGTCATTCAGATCCATGGTGACGAATTCAGAGGTCACCTTGTCAGCGTTGCGCCATTCGTAAAGGCCGATCTGTCCGTCTTTGTCGAGGTCGAGCGATTCGAACCAGCTTGGCAGATCCTTCATGGGCAGCTTGCCGAAGCGGTAGACCATCGGTTTTGGTTCTTCGATGGCTGCGGAGCTTTCACGACTGCCGCCGCGACCTTGATCGTAGCTGGCGTAGTTCTGTTGACCGTAGTAGTTTTGTGGTGGTCCGCCCTGCTGATTCGGGTCAGAAGCCGGGCCACGGCGGTTCTCGCGATCGTTGCTGTAGACTTTCATTTCGGCCAGGTCGATGTTCCCGTCGCGATTGGCATCGTAGTGCGAGAACACATTCTTAAGCCGATCGGTGCGTTGAGCCTCCTCTTGGCTGATGCTGCCGTTGTCGTCGCGGTCGTAGCGGCGCATGGTCCGGGCGACTTCCTCATCAGACACGGCCCGCTCCTGTTGCGGAGGCGGCGGTGATCCCGGTGTCATCGTGGCCACCGTCGGCGTCATCGAGGACCGAGGCCCGCCACGATCACCTCCGCGGTCACCGCCACGATCTCCGCCACGACTGGATCCGCCACGGCTGCTCTTCATCGCTTCCATCCGTTGCTGGAACGCTTGACCGAATTGAGCCCGTGTGATCGTACCAGAGGTGGGCATCGGCTCCGACTTTGTGAATGAAGCAAAACGGTTGTACCGTTCGCGATGCTCGGCAGTGACTTTGGAATAGTCCAGCACATCACCCGAGCCACCGTAGCTTTGCAGGTAGCGGTTGAAGCTGTCATCCGGGTTCATCCCGCCGCCACGCTGCGCAAGCAGGAGCGAGGACGAGAGAAGCATCACAGCCAGTGTGGACACAAATCGCATGACGACCGCCTTTCCGAATTCGACTTCTGACATCATAAACGGTTCCTGCCGGCCACGTCTCCCCAACTTTCGTTCACTCATCACATTTTCATGCCTTGCTGAGCCGTCTACCCGCTGCGTCCCGCAGTCGTACATTGCAGGAGCCACCACGCAACACCAACCTTGGAGCGATCATGTCGGAAGAAGTCAAACTCCCGGACGCCACACCAGAGCAACCGCAGCAGCAGGCTCCAATTCAGATTCCCATCGACGTGTCGAAGATGGAATCGATCTACTGCAACTTTTTCCGCTTGAGCCTCAGCAGCTCGACGGAGGAAGTGCTGATGGATGTGGGCATGCACACGGGTATTCTCACCTCGGCCAGTGCGGTCGAGCCGATCCATCTCTCACACCGCGTCGTGCTGAACCCCTATGTCGCCAAGCGGCTGCTGCAGAGTCTGCAGCAAATCGTGGCCCGGCACGAGCAGGCGTTCGGTGCTCTGGAGCTCGACCCGCAGCGCCGACTCCGTGCCGGTCAGCGCCCAGCCTGATGAAATGCCAGAAGCCCCGGACAAGCCGGGGCTTCTGTGTTGAATCCACTCCGTGTGTTACCACTTCACGTCGAAGCCGAAGGTCACGCCCTGGATCCAGACATCGCTCTGGGTGAGTGCGTTGTTGGCCACCGGCACTACGGCTCCGGTCCCGAAGTTGTTACTCGACGGCAGCACCGAGGTATTGATCGCGTTCGGCAGCATGTTGCCGGGGCGAACCACGTTGGTGGCGTAGAGCCCGTTGTAGCCGATGTTGCTGCTGAACCAGCTGGTCCACTGATAGCCGAAGGTGAGTGACACTTCCGGGATCACGGAGAATTCATCGTTCTTGAACGAGCCGATGTTCTGCTGGTTGGCGTAGACGCCGCCGACCGCCGTGGCATTGATGCCGAGCCCGTCGTCAGTCAGTTGCGTCAGGCCAGCGATATCAGCCTGCTGGTGCATGACGCCGAACCCCACCTTGCCGCTGAGCCCGATCACACAGCGACCGTAGTTCACGTTGGAGCGGAGACCCACCTGACCGCCGTAGAACTGGTTCAGGGCACCGAAGTTGTCGTTGATGTCAATGCGGCCGCCGACGGTGACGGGCTGACCGACGAAGCTGGCCCCGCCCGCGAGGATGGTGCTGGAGCTTGCGAAGTTGAGACTTTCCTTGAGCTCGAAGTAGCGGATACCGATGAGCCCGTCGATGTTCCAGAAGCAGGCGTCACCGGGGCAGCTTCGATAGATGTTGTTCACGAAGCTGCCTTCGGCACCATAGAAGCGGCTGCGGCTGTTGACCGTGACGCCGCCGGAGGCGAGGCCGAGGTTGCTGACAATGAACACGCCGGGCCCGCCAGCCGCCTGGGTGAAGGGCCGTGCCAGGGTTGGCACGCCGTTGTTGTCGGAGCTCACCGTGAAGATGTTGGATTCCTGCTCGCTGAGGAAGCCACCGAATTCGAAGCCGCACCGGCGGTCGGCGTCTTTGTACCAGCCGCCCATGATGCGGAAGCCGGTGAAGGCGCCGTAGCCCTGGTTGCCGTTGGAGAAGAGCGTCTGCGTGGTCGGCGCGCCGACCACGCCGAAGTCACCGGGAGCGCTCGTAGTCACATAGGGCTGCCGCACCGGTTGGCTCTGGATGTACCAGAGGAACAGATCGGTGTTGACCCAGACGTGCGGCACCTGACCGCTGCTTCCGCAGCCGCCACCACCGCCATATTGATCCATGCCCTGGAAACCGGGCGGCGGATAGACCGGGGCACCACCCATCAAGCCGGCTGCGGGGTCGCCCATCGGCGGAGCCTCCAGTCCGGACATGCCAGGCATGCCTTGGGGTCCACCCGGGCCGCCCATCGGCATTCCCTGTGGACCACCCGGGCCGCTCATCTGACTCGGTATGGCGGGACCGCCATACTGCGGCATCATCCCCTGCGGGGCGGGCATCGGCGGCGACTGACCGAAAGCCCCAGAGGCTCCCGCCGTCAGCACCGCGAGTGTGGCAAACATTTTCCGGCGCATAACCTGCTCCTGCGGAACCCCAAGCGCGGGGAGATAGCAATCTCTCTAACCGGAATCATCGGCACTTTCCGAACCGGAGCATGAGGCAAGTTCGGCAAAGAGATCGCGATCGTTGCAAACGGAAATTGCCCAAACTGCGCAAAACCAGCAAGGGAGTTGCTTGCGCAAGAAACCGTCCGCAGCGCGAGCAAGGAAATCTATTTGCTTGCCTTGCTTGCGCTGCGGACTGGTTATCGCCGGTTGCGGGTGTGCAGGCGGTCGGCATTGAAGTCACTGTCACGCAGGCCAGCGGGGCACTTGATCTTGTCGAAGAAGTAATTCTCGACTTCGCGACCGTTTTCGTCGTGGGTGATGAGCAGGACCGGGAAACCATACGCCGGGCTGCCTTCGGTCAGATCGAAGTAGACGATCTTTTTGCCGCCTTTGGGCAGGCTGGGCTCGTCGCCGGGCTGGAGTGTGAGTTCGAGCCCGTCGAGCGGGTGATCGACTTCCTTGCGATTCACTTTGCCAAGGGCTTTGACGCTGTTGGTGCAGGTGCCATTCTCGGCAAGCTTGATGAGCTTGCCAAATTTCGCAAGCGAGTCACCGAAGCCGGCTTCGGTGATCTTGTGGCGGCTCTTGGATGTCACGAGTGGATTCGTCGGGCTGAACTGCATGTGGCTGCCGGTCTTCATCAGTATGTTGCCGTCGCCTTCACCAATGACGACGTGCATTTTGCCGTCGTTGGCACCGTCGACATAGAGCACCTCGCGGCCTTTGCCGACTTCGCCGAGGTTGCGCATGTAGATGCTGAACGGTTTCTTTCGATATTGAAACAACACGACTTCGGTGGGCATTTCGGTGCGACCGACGACTTCCTTGCGGGTGAGCGTGGCTTCGAAATCGGTCAGCTTGTCGTACTCTCTTGCGGCGATGTCGTAGAGCTTGCGGGCAGTCGCCAGATCGCCGGTGGCGACTTTGGGAGCCTCGGCCACAGCTTCAGGTTTGGGGGCGTACGGGCTGGGCAGTTGCGCTTTCTGCGGATCGCGTCTCTCCTCGCGGCGGTCCTTGCGGTCTGCCACGCGATCGGGGAGCTTCTTGCGGTCATCCACCTTGGCGGGAGATTCCAGATTGCCTGGAGCAACGCGTATGTCGTCGGGGCTGGTTCGTGACGCTGCTGCGGCAGCCGGGCGATTGCGGGAGGCAGGCTCGCTGGCGCGGGCCAGAGGCGGGCGCAAGGGATCGTCGGTTTTCCGGTCCCGCAGGCAGCCGCTGCCGACGGTCAGGCAAAACAACGCCATCAATGTAAGGGAACGGATCATGAAGAGCCTCCTGCGACGGACCCATTTCGGTGGAGCCCACACGGCACGATAGCCGTTTGAGGCAGCTGGGGCAAGCCGAGCAGTGTCCGATCTCAAAACGTGACTGCAGGGCGAGGTTGCGCTATCGGATTAACGCTTCGCTTCGTTCGAATTGCTGAAAAGATCGGCTATAACGCGTCGGAGCATTTGACCGGTTGTCATACCCCGACTGTGGGCGGCATCTTCGAGTGCATCTGCCTGCCAGCGCGGCAGTAAGAGCGCCAACTCCACCACCTCTTGATCGAGTCGTGGGGGGAAGGACACTGCTAATGCGTCAGCCGTCATAGGGTCCGGCTCCTGGGAGTCTGATTTCACCGTCTCATTCTAGGACAATGCAAAGACAATGCCGAGAGGCAGGAAGATTTTTGTTTATCTCCAGAATCATTCGCAATCAGCCATAAGCCGCTCTCTCTGCAGCATAGATTGACATTCTCCAACCAGTAAAAGCTGCAATCTGTGGCAACTTCTGTCTGAACTTTGAACAACTGCCGCTTTGGCAGGTCGAGACGAACGGTCGCAGCGATTCTGCGGTCCCTTCGTAAGAGGCAACTCCTGCAGGAAATGGCGGAAAAGTCTTGTAGAGTGTCAGCGTTCTGAAACAATGCAAGCTAATCTTCCCGGACAAGGCACTCCCACGGCCCCGCTCTTCGTCCGAGCCGGCTCTGCGATCCTTTCGATTCACCCACACTCCCGCCCGCGGAGCGAGCCATGGCCAGCAATAAAAACAAGAAAAAGAAGAGCAGCTTCCTCACCACGAATCAGTGGCTCGGCGAAACGACACCCTCACAGCAGGACACTCCGTCTCGTCCCGATCTCGATGACGGACAATCGACCGATCGCATGCCGCAGCCCGAGAACGAATCTGAACAAGCTGTGTCGCCATCGAAAATTATCGCCCGCAGCGAACTTGCAGACCTTACCAGCACTCCTCCGCCGGCGATGGAAGCTGACGACGACGAAGATGCCATCGATTTGGCCACGCCGCCTGGTGGTGCCACCACTGGTCCACCGTCGCTGTCGAAGATTCTCAAAGCGACAGGCACCAAGTCCGACATCCTCCGTGGCGGCAAAGGGAGCGACTCCGGAATCAGGCTGGAGTCGACCGGTCCGGGATCGGGATGGCTCTCAGGGAAGATCGCTCCAGGCTCCGGCGGCAGTGGTTCCCGCACCGACATCGGCAACCCGGCCCGCACTCCCGAAGATTCCTCCGACATCTTCACTTCCGAGCGCCAGGATGGTCAGACCCCACCCAATTCCGGCAGCAACCTGCCGGGAATGTCGGGCGTCGGACACTCCAGCATCTTCGATGATCCCACCCGTGCCGGCTCGGACTCCGGCGGCGCGATCTTCGGCGCGGGAGCCGAGTCCGACCTTTTTGCCGGGCTCGGCAGCGGCGATCGCGGATCGAGCCTCCACGACGATTCTTCCAGGAAAACGGAACGCGTGGTACCCGACGAGGACGATCCGTCTGATGTCGTGTCGCTCACCGAAGACGGCACCGAAATCGATGCCCGCCCCCTGCACAGCGGGCCGTCGTCCGCTGTTCACACTGCGGACCGATTGCTCGCCGGACTCGTGGACAGCGGCATGATGGCCCGACCCGATTTCAATGTCGTCGATCACTCCGGCAGCGGCTCCAATCTCTTCGACGACGTCACCGCACTCGACATCGACCTCGGCAGCGACGGGCCCGCTTCGGGGGCATCCGGAGTCAACTGGCTCGATCCAAACCGAGACGGGGCTCAGGACTCCGGCCCGAATTCGAGCATCTTCCTCAAACCGGCGTCGTCGGATGAACCGTCCGAGCCTGGGAACGTTGATTTCAGCCAGATCCCGCTAATGGGTTCGACCGACGATCCCGCCGAGCAGGTGCAGAACGAAGAATACGCCGGTCCGGCGTCGTCCGTGTTCAAGACCGAGATCGACAGGACGATGCGCGAGTTGAAAAACTCGAAGAGTGCGATCACGTTCAATCCGCCTCGCCACATCAAAGAAGAGGATCAGATCGCCTGGGATCCGTCGGACCCGTCGCTGGAGCATCAGACCAGCATGCGGATGCCGCTCACCGACGACGAACTCGATCTCGCGGCCCCGTCCGGGTTGATCTCGGGGCTTTCACTCGACAAGAAGAAGCACAAGAAAGACAGCGACAGCGTCTTCGACGACAGCCTCGACATGCCGGGAGAATCGGGCATCTTGATGAAGCATTCGGGCGGCATGTCGGGCTCGATCCACAAAGGCATGAGCAACGACTCACTCCGCTACAACGTGGACGCACTGCCCTCGAATCCGCGTGGTTCGACGGCGATGCTCGACCTCGATCAGCGAACCGCTCCGCGGAAGTCGCGGGGCCTGCTGCTGGGTGCCATCGGCGTGCTGCTCGGAGCCGGGGCCGGTGTGGCGGGGATGTATTTCCTCGCGGACGACACCTCGAAGCCGATCGCACTCAAGACTGCCGTGCCGAGTGCGACGACGACCGAGAAAGCAGCCGATGCCGCACGACTGCTGGCGGCTGGCGACACGGTCGGCGCACTCGCAGTTTATACCAGCTACGACGATGGATCGCCGCAAACCCGTGCGGGCCGCGCTCAGGCGCGATGGATGACCGCACAACGTGAAGCTGCGGAGAAGGGTGAGTCGCTCAAGGATCAAAAAGGGGCTCTCCTCGCGGCCACCGTCGAACTTCGCAGCGTGATCGATGCCGCACCGACGCTGACGACGCCCGAGGATCAGAAAGCGGCCATGATGGCGGCACTCAATCTGGGGCTCATTCTCGAAGCCACTCACAAACCGGCGGAAGCTCTCAAAGTCTACAAGAGCATGGCCACCAAGCTGCCAGCGTACAAGAAGGTGTTCGACGCCTCCACGCAGCGCGTCAACCTGATGCGCAAGACAGCCGACGGCGGCGCAGTCCCCGACAGCCAGTACAGCTTGGCGGGGGATGAAGCGTTCGACATCGCCCGCGTGAGCACGATCCTGCTCGACTTCGACCCGGTGCAGGCGATCGACGACGAGCCCGGCTTTCACTTTTGGGATGCGGTGAACGCAGCGGCCAGCCCCGCCACGGCAGGCTCGCTCGATCGCGCCATTGAGGCAATCAAGCGGGCCAAGACGGCGCACGCGGCACGCCGGCAGAAGCTCATGGGCATGGGCCTCAATCCGCTCTCCGACCCGACCGAGCAGATGTTCCTGCGGGCCTGCGACGAACTCAATCACTACTGGACCTTCAAGAACCGCATCTACGGCGACCCGACGGTGCAGGATCTGGCCAAAGGCAAAGGCACCGATGCGATCCTCGTCGATCTGCTCGCTGCCAAAAAGCGCGTCGCCATGTCGGATACGCAGATCGCGAATCTCGAGAAGAAAGTGGAGAGTGCCGACAAGGCCGCCAACTCGGCGACGTTCGCACTGGCCGCAGCGAAGAGTGCCAAGGAAGCCGCAGAGAAAGCTGTCGAGACCATGAAAGCCGATGTCGCCGACAAGACGAAATCGCTCGAGACGCTGCGTGCGGCTGCAGAAGCGGCGACAGCGAAATTGAAAGCGGCCGACGGCGCGCTCGATCCGCTGATCGCGCAGTTGAAGGCGGCCAAGGTGATCGACGACAAAGCGACCCGCGAGCAGGCGATCGCTGCCCTGCCCGAGGCGGCGAAGAAAGCCGTGATCCTCGGCGGCGGCACCGGAGAAGCGGCCACACTCGCCCGCGAACTCGCCGCACTGCGGGAGAAGACCACCAAGGAAATGGCCGAAGCGACCAGGAAGATGGTGGCTTTGGAGCAGGCTGTGAAGGATGCCGACACGCAAGCCAAAGCCGCGGCAGCAAAGAAAATCGAAGCCCTCGATCGAGCGATGCTGGCGAAGGAAGCGGAAGTGCGGGAAGCGAAACTCGCCGTCAGCCGAGCCGAGGAGGCGATGGCGGCCAAGTTGGCGGAGCGCGACCGGGCCCATCAGGAGCAGATCGCCGCGGTGCGAGCCGGAGCGACCGTGGCCTTCACCGACATCGAACGCGACGCCATCGATCAGGCCCAGCGTGTGTACGGGCTCGGGCTCGACGCCTTCTATGACAATCGCACCGACGACGCCGTTGAGCGGTTCACCATTGCGACCCGCCAGGATCCGAACGACGCCCGCTACTGGTACTACCTCGGACTGGCCCAACTCCGCCAGGGCTCCGACGCGAGCGAGGCGTTCCGCAAGGGCGCGTCGCTTGAGAGCAAAGGTCTG
>JBGSSZ010000657.1:0-4456 GCA_041736785.1 Limnoglobus sp. | reverse complement strand
TCGCCGCCGTGCTGGGTGGCCTGATCGGCTCCTGGTATGGAGCCCGCCGCTCGGGTCTTGTCACGCTTCGGCGTCTGCTCGCGATCGTGCTGCTGATCGCGGCCGTCAAGCTCTTCGCCGGCGGCTGAATCCGTATCTTGGCTGCAGCACACAGGAGAATGGCAGTGGCATTTGACGAGTTGGACGAACTGGAAACTCAGGCCCGCGCTGCGCTCGCCGCAGCATCTGATGAAGCCGCGCTACGGGCGTGGAACACGAAATACTTCGGCGACTCCGGGCTGATGAAAGCGGCACTGGGGCAGCTTGCGAAGATGCCGAAGGACCAGCGGGCCGCCTACGGGCAAGCCGCGAACGTGCTCAAGACCGCACTCGCCGCGAGCTACGAAGACGCCCTGACTGCGGCGAAGAACGCGGCCCTCGAAGCGAGCCTCACCGCCAGCCCCATCGACGTGTCGCTCCCCGGTCGCGCAGTTCGTCGTGGGCGACTGCACCCCGCCACGCAGATCCTCCGGCAGATCACCCGCGTTTTTGGCGACCTCGGATTCCAGGTCTATCGCTCGCCCGACGTCGACACCGACGAGAACAACTTCGAACTCCTCAACATGCCGCCGCACCACCCGGCTCGCGACATGTGGGACACGTTCTTCACCACCACACCAGGCGTGCTGTTGCGGACGCATACATCCTCCGGGCAGATCCGCGTCATGAAAGCGGTCGCACCGGCACCGCTGCGCGTCATCCTCCCCGGTATGTGCTACCGCAACGAAGCCATCAGTGCCCGCAGCGAGATCCAGTTCCTGCAGGTCGAAGGCGTCTGCATCGGCGAAGGCGTCACCATGGCCGATCTCAAAGGCACACTCACCGCGTTCGCCCGTCGGATGTTCGGCCCCGACCGCCAGGTCCGCATCCGCAGCAGCTATTTCCCGTTCACGGAGCCGTCGATCGAAGTGGACATCGACTGGCCAAATGAAGACCCCAACCGCGACCGCCTGACCAAAGGCACCGGCTGGCTCGAAATTCTCGGTGCGGGGATGGTGCACAACAGCGTGCTCAAAAACGGCGGCTACGACCCGGCGAAGGTCACCGGTTTCGCCTTCGGCATGGGCCCGCAACGAATGCTCATGCTCCAGCGGGCCATCGACGACATCCGCCTCTTCTGGCAGAACGACCCACGCTTCCTGCGGCAGTTTTAGGACGGCTCCGCGGTCGCGGGATCGTAGGCCATCGTCACGTCCGGTGGCAGCGTTTTCAGCACATCGACCGTCACGGCGGCATCGAGGGCCGCGGGCTTCGTCTGCCACCACGCCCGAGCTTCGAACTCGGTCCAGTGCTTCGCCTCCAGCCGGTTCAAGGCATCGCAGAGCTCGCCCGCGTTTTTGGGCCGCTCGCGCTGAGGCTTCGCCAGGCATTGCAGGATCAACGCCTCGAGCGGTGCGGACAGCGATTGCTTCATCCGCGATCCTGGCGACTCCGGCGGCTCCTGCACGTGCTTCATGCAAATCTCCATCACGGTCGAGCCGCTGAAGACCGGCGAACCCGTGAGCAGGAAATACGCCACCGCACCGATGGCATAGACATCCGACGTGGCATCCACTTTGTCCGGGGCGTTGACGCCTTCCGGCGAGATGTACAGCGGCGTGCCGGTGATGGCATTGGCACTCGTAAGATGCGCTTCATGGCTCTCGGTGGCTTTCGCCAGGCCGAAGTCGAGCACCTTCACGAAGTCGTGCACACCGCCGCGGATGGTGAGGATGATGTTGGCCGGCTTGATGTCGCGATGCACGAGCCCGGCTGCGTGGGCTTCCGCCAGCGAACCGCAGATCTGCCTGAGCAGGTGCAGAGCCCGCGCCTCGGGCAAGGGGCCGTACTTCTGCACGAGGTCGTCGAGGTTGATCCCTTCGAGATACTCCATCGCATAGTAGAAGATGCCGTCGGGAGTGCGGCCGTAGTCGTAGACGGCGATGGTGTTCGGATGCGTCAGCCCGGCGGTGAGTTGGACCTCGCGCTCGAAGCGGATGATCGCAGCGTCGGAGATCTTCTCGACGTCCAGCAGCTTGATCGCCGTGGGTCGGCGCAGCATCGCGTGCCGGGCCCGATAGACCGTGCCCATGCCACCGGCGCCGAGCTTGTCTTCGAGGGTGTATTGGCCGAGTTGCTTCGCCGCGAGCGTGGCAGCTTGAAGGGCTTTCTGCTGGCGGGCCATCACGAGCATCGCCACGAAGATGCCGACGGCAGCGAGGGCGAGCAACGTCATCAGCACCAAGAATGCTCGCCGCAGCAGGTAGACGGGTCGGAACGCTTCGTCCACGTCCATCTCCGCGACGACGCCGAGATCGTATTCGGGCAGCCAGCGCCAGGCCCCGACCACGGGCGTGCCGCGGTAATCGGCATAGCCATCGGGATTGATGCCACTGGCTCCCTGACTGGCGGCGAGCACGGGGCCCGTCAACGGCTGATCGGCTCGACGCAGACTCGGACGCTCACCCTTCATCATGTCCACGCCGGGGTTCCGCAGTTCCAGCGTCAGCGTCGATTGACTGTCCGGCAAGTCCGCCAGCAGGCCAATGCGCTTGAGATCCTCGTCGAAGCGGCTGTTGCTCAGCATGCGACCGCTGCCGTCGAAGGCGTAGGTTTCGCCCGTTTTGCCAGCACGGGCCGTGGCAAGAATGTTGGTGAACTCCCCTTCGGGCCGGATCCGCAGCCCGAGTGCGGCGATCGGTTTCTTGTCCACGCGCACCGCCGCACCGCAGAACATCGTCGGCAGATTCGCACGAAGCTCGCCATTCACATCCATCAGCAGCAGCGGCGTCAGGTGCGGTTTGGAGACCGCCGAACCATGGCTCAGCACGCGATCGAAGAACTCCCGCCGCGCGTTCGGCAAGACGTGGCCGACGGCGGCATCCTGATCGGCCGCAATCACCATCCCGCTTGGCGAGACCACGAAAAAGCCGCTGTAATCCCCTTTCGGCATCCGCTCGCTCAGGCGGTCCCGCAGCCACTGCTGGCTCGGCGAATCCAGCAGTGCCCGCGTCGGTTGCGGTTGCTCCGATATCTTCAGAAGCTTTTCGACATCCCCCTGCAGCACCTCGTCTTTCGCCATCAGGTCGGCGTAGTCGCGCTCCTCCCGCATCCAGACGCGTAGCGCTTCGACATCGGCATCGACGATCGTGTTCAGTTCCTCGGTCCGAGCGTCGCGCAACGCATTTTCCAGCGAGCGGCTGACCCACCAACCCGCGAGGCCGAGGATGACAGCCGCCACGATGGGCCACGCCCAGAGTTGCCGTTTGAAGAACTTGCCCGCGGCCTGGAAGGCCAGCGAGCGTGTGAAGATGCGCGAGTAACGCCCCGTGGCCCGGCCCACCGCGGAGCGCGAGATTCGACCGATCCGCGAGATGGTGCCAGCTTCAGTTTCAGGTGCCATGACTCTGATTTACAGCGTGATCGCGAAACGGTTGCCGAAATCCGCGAAGTCAGTCTTGGGCTGATCCAGGCTCACTCCCACGACGTCACCCGGCCATCGTCGGGCACGCAGAGATTCCACCACGTCGGCTGACTGATGTGTTTGTCCTGGATGCGGACGCTGCCATCGCCGACACCTACAACCATTCCTGTCGGGTGCATTGTGTTTGCTCTCTTCCAATCGGATTCTGATTGCCGCACTCCAACCTGTGGACACTCCTGTGAGATCGCGGCGAACTGACTTCCTGTGAAGCCTGGCCCGGTTGTCCATTCATTCTCAGCAATCGCCGTCGTACCATTTGGAAGAGCGAGTCGCTCTGCTAGAAACAGAGTGTTCGACAGCCCGTCCGGCACATTGTTGATCAAATACTTAGAATGATACCCCATCCCCTGGTTGGTCCCCGTTCCGAACATTTGGTAGTTTGGCGCATAGCTTCCATTGCCTCGGCCATGGCTACATTTGAAGCCCGGACAGGAAACATCAGAAGGGCACCCAATACCTGGCATGACATGGAAGGTCAGTCCGCTCATACGATCCAAGTTATCCAATTCAATGTGAGGCAAAATGGAAACGAACCAAGACTCATTGCGGCCATTCGCAGCGATATAGAGCTTTGGCAATTTTCCGTTATGCACGTTGGAGTAACTGTGACTGGCTAGCACCAACTGCTTCATCTGATTCGCGCACTTGGTTCGATTGGCCGCTTCGCGCACTTTCTGCACAGCGGGCAGCAACAGTCCGATCAGCACGGCGATGATGGCGATCACCACCAGCAGTTCGATCAGCGTGAAACCGTATCGTCGAATTGAAGCCATCACAGCCTCACTGGGCAGCCGGGTGACGAGCCGATCACTCTCTCATTCACAACCCAGTTGATACGGTCCGTTTTTTTGCCGCCCGATTCACCAGCGTCAGCACCCGTTGCCGCACGGTCTGGAAATAACTCAGGCTGTTCCGCAACGACCGGTGTAAATCGGCCGTCGTGTCGAACAGACG
>JBGSSZ010000655.1:0-9882 GCA_041736785.1 Limnoglobus sp. | reverse complement strand
GCCTGCGGCGACGTATTTCCGCAAAAACCAGTGCTTTCTCTACTGAAGTAGACGATACGCCTGCAAGCTTCGCTGCGCGATTTGCCCAAAAACACCGAGAATACTAGAGATATTTGCGTTCTGCGACGGACACTAGCTAGTCAGAAAGACCTGAAAACCACGGTCGAGGCGATAGCCCTCCACCATGTCGGTTCGTATTCGGCCGCCAACGCCCTCCGATGCTTCGAGAATCAGGAATCGCGTGCCATCTTGATGGAGCCGCCGCGCGCAGCACAACCCGGCAAGACCGGCACCGACGATCAGCACGTCAGGAGTCATCTGTCGCCCCCGATGAAATCAATCACTAGAGCGAAGTGAGGCGAGATTGCGGCCTCGGGGCACTTCGCGGCCGACAAAATCAATTCAAACGGCACGATTTGGTTCACAGTCATCGACTCTCTCTTTGTTCAGCGAGCCCGGACGCTGGCAAGCCCGCCGTCGACCCCAAGAACCTGTCCTGTGACCCATCCGGAGTCCGGACCGAGCAACCACTCCATAGCCCCAGCCACGTCCGCGGGCTCGCCAACCCGACCGAGGGCGTGCATAGCCGTGGACGCCTTGAGTGAGGCTTCGTTCGTCGTGAGGCGGGCGGTCATAGGCGTGCGCACCAATCCAGGGGCCACGCAGTTGACTCGGATGCCACGAGGTGCGTAAGTGGCCGCAGCCGACAGAGTCAGGCCAATCACACCGGCTTTGGCGGCGGCAATGGCTTCGTGGTTCACGAGGCCCAGCCGGGCGGCTGCCGACGACACGAGCACGATGGAGCCGCCGGTCGCAGTCATGGCCTTCGCGGCGGCCCGTAGAACCGAGAACGCACTGGTCAGATTTGTCGCGAGCGTCGTCATCCATTCCGACTCACTTGTACTGTGTGCCGGCTTGAGCAGCAATGAACCGACGCAGTTGGCGACTCCATCGAGCCGGCCGAATCGCTGAACGGTTGCTTCCGCGCACGCGCTCGTCTCATCGAACTGCGTGGCATCGACCGGGTACGGTTCCGCCCCGAGTTCATCGGCGAGAGCCTTGAGTCGGTCCGCGTCGCGGGCAGACACAACGAGTCGCGCGCCACGCGCAGCGAGCCGACGGGAAAGGCAGGAGCCGATCCCTCCGGTCGCCCCGAACACCAGGTAGACTGGGGTTTCATCTTTGTCAGGTGAATTCATTGCCAAACTCACTCCTAAATGAATAGGTACGCTTGCAAGCTAACGTGCCGGTTCAGTCTGAGGGTAGGAACACCCACAAAGCCGGTCGGCCGCAGTTGCAGTGAACCGCACGCCCGAGAAGTCCCAGACCGCCGACGCTCAGATACACCGACGTGCGTGCGGCATCCCAGTAGCCAAGTCGGCCGTGGGCGTGCGGGCCGCGTAGCCTGTGTTCCAAGCTCGGGATGGGATGAAAAATGGTCTCGATGAGCGCGGGGCGGTCTCGCTCACCGTCCTGCAGGTCGTCAAGTCGGCGAGCCGTAGTTTCGACCAGAGCAAGTTCGCAGCCCTCCGAAAGCAGTCGTTCATCAACCTCGGCTACACCCCGGCGGCTGAGTGTCGGCAACGCCAGGAGGCCGACGAAAGACCAGATGGTAAACCAGAGGCTCAGTTCAATTGTCCCCACGGCAGTTCCGAGCCGATCCGGGCCAACGAGCAGGGCCGCGGTCGTGAGACCGACGAACGTGAACAGCAGTGCGAGTAAGCGACCCCGCCGCCAACCGCCGGTGAGAACCGCTAGGCAGCGACGCCGCAATGATAACTGTAGACCTTCGGCCCCAAGAACCTGTCTCCACTTCAGGGGAAGCAGATGGAGTCGCGGTCGGAACACGCCGTGGATCGCCCCGGTAAAGCCCTCATCGGAGCTTTCGGCTATGGCGACTGGTATGTTGTCGCTCGACGAACTACCGCCTGGTTCGCTTGCGGTCAATTCAAGTGGGGCGACGATGGATGCGATTGTCAACCGACCGCGGAGAAGAATCAGTGTGAGTAGCGCGCCAGCAACGGAGGTTCCGGCGATGCCTCCGTATTTCCCTGCATACATAAGGAAGACTGCGGCCGCGAGAAGTACCCCGGTGTGGGCCATGACCCCGCGCGCGAGGCCACACAGATACCGCCCCAGCGGCGGGTGCTCACGGCCATACCGCCGCGGAAGCAGGTAGCCGCCAAGTATGTCAAACGGGAGTTGCACAACGGCGTAGATCACAACGAAAACCACTAATCCCAGCCACTGTGTTTCCGGGGCTGCTTCGGGCTCGGGGGCGACCCGACTCGTAAGTCCCAACGCAAGCACAAAAGCGGCAAGGGAAACCAGGGTTCCAACCGCTGACATTCCGAGCCACAACCGCGCGCGCCCATACCCTGAGGCGGGAAGAGCAGTAGTAGCCGGGTCGGCCGGGACTGGATTCTCGGCCCGATGCATTGCCTCGGCAGTCTTGCGAATCCCTCGCAACATACCGCCGAAGACGATGCCGTGGAGAGGCACGACGGCGTACCAATACACGATCCCGAAAAGCCCCCGCGGGCGAAATAACGCCGTCATAGTAAGCCGAGTTCGATGGTTGGACTCTTCCGGCTGGATATCGAAGTTTAACTTCGCTTCGCCTGGCAGTTTCATCTCGGCCCGCAGCGAAAGAGAACGGTTACGCTCGACCCCGACGACCCGCCAGAAGTCGAGCGTTTCACCGTACTCGACCTTCTCGGAATTCCTCCGCCCGCGTCGCAGTCCCGGCCCACCAACGAGTTTGTCCATCCACCCACGTAAACGCCACAGGAAGTCGCCAGCATACCAGCCATTTCCCCCGCCAATCCGGCACACGGCTGCATACACCGAGTGCGGGTCAGCCGCGATCTCCACCGACCGTTGGTCTGTAAAGACTGTACCGCCTGCCCACTCGGGGTCACCTGGCACTGTCCCCGCCGCTGACCAACGCGTTTCGACATTGTTCGTTTCGACGCTGCGGATCGCCTGCCGGATCGCTTCGCGGGCCCCGGCCGCCGAATGCGGCATGAGCCTCTGAGTTTCGTCGTTCGTCACGACAACGCGATTTCGAAGACCTTCGGCAAGCGGGCGGGCAATCCGGTAGGACACCGGCGTGACCAAACCGATCCAGAGCGAACTCAGTCGTGGTGTGAGGATGGGCACAGGAAAGATGAGTCGCTTCGTGAGGTGCAACTCTTCGGCCATAATCCGCATGAGTTCGCGGTATGGAAGGGCGTCAGGCCCGCCGATCTCGAGAGTTTTACCCGCAGTGTCCGGCACCCCGAGGCAGCGGACGAGCCAATGAAGTACGTCGTCGATACCGACCGGTTGGGACTCCGTTTTCACCCAGGATGGGGTGATCATGACCGGTAATCGCTCGACGAGATAGCGGAGGATTTCGAACGACGCAGAGCCGGCCCCGATGATCATGGCGGCGCGGAACGTAGTGACCGGTATCCCTGTCGAGGCCAACTGGGTTTCGACCTCGCGTCGCGATTGAAGGTGCTGGCTGAGGTCGGCACCCATCTCGCCGAGGCCGCCCAGGTAGATGATGCGGCCAACACCGGCGCGGTCCGCCGCCTTGGCGAAGTTGGACGCCAACATGCGATCTCGCGCGGCGTACTCCTCGCCTGTCACCTCCATGGAGTGAACGAGGTAGTATGCTGCTGAGCACCCTTCGAGTTGGCCAGCAAGTTGGGCAACGTCCGACATATCGCCGGTCACGACTTGCACGTTCGGGTCGGACCGCCACGCCCGTTCGTCGAGCTTACGGGGCTCGCGGACGAGGCAACGCAGCCGGTGCCCAGCCGCCAGGAGCGCGGGAACGAGTCGGCCGCCCACGTAGCCGGTGGCACCTGTCACGAACACAGATCCGAAGGCAGTTTCAGGAGCGGGCACGATGCAACCTACGCTCATTTTAGAGGGAGAAACAGGCGAAGGAGGAAACTCGGGTTGGGCAGCAGTTGTAATTGCCCGAACCAGCCCAGTCGCACGAGCAGACAGATGTTCGCTCTGCGGAGTGCCAATCGCAGTGGCAATTCTACGAGCCGCCATGATCGACGAAGCTTGATCAGTTCAAGCAACGTGCCAAGCTCACTAGTCACAAGCGTGACGTGGGAATCTTCCGCGACGATACTCAGCGGCCGGCCGTTCACAAATCCATCAAGACGACCGGCCAGTGTCAGTTTGGGCTTTGGCCCACGTCGCGGGTGCGGATCTTCACCGTGCCACTAAAGACCCATTCGGCGTGCTCCGCCTGAGGGCCGGTGCCGCTCGGAATCTTGACGTGCATGTCCTGGAATTCGTAAGCGATCTCTGCGTTCCGACCGGTGAGTCGCTCATAAAGACCGATCGCCAGATCGGGCCAGGTATTCGTGTGCTGGGGATTCATAGGAGCCTTTTGGGTTATGGAAGAGATACGTAGGGCGCTGCTAAATGACAGGGACATCTGGGCACCGTGCCGCTCACCAATTGGGCGGCTTAATTTTTCGTCTTGGGTCCGAAAGCATCGGGATTAGTTCGCCGGACCTCATAGATTGTGAAAACTAATGAGGCACCAAGAATTAGCATCGTGCCCACACCGGCAAGGAAAATCATACCTTCGAGTGGCATTTTTAGCTTCTCCTTGTCAGTGTCTTGACATAACCGCCGAAGGCCAGGATGGATGGAACCCATAGGCCCACGAAGGCACCTGCATCATGATCGACTAAGAACCACAGGCTCACTGAGAGTAGGAAGGAAAGAAAGGCTGCGGTTAGCAAAAGACAGTCGCTTGTCTTGATCTTCACTGTTGATCCTTTGCATAATGGATGATCGACAATTTGACATTTTCTACAGTGTCGCATCCCTAAGAAGACAGAACCGCAATGCAGACAGGTTTGCAACTAACGGGTTGGCGTTTGTCACGTACTCGCCTGAAATAACGGAATACCAACCTCGTTCAGGACACATTGCGCAGCGGCAATGCCAGAAAGGAATGCTCCTTCGATACCACCACTAGAAAGCCAATCGCCACACACCGCCAACCCGGCCTCGGCGTCGAAAAGCACCGCTCGCCCTGAGGGAACCGCGCCCGAACTGTACCTCCAACGGTGTGCCGTAAGGTACTCCACTTTCGGAAGGCTGCGTCCTACAGTAGCCACGAATGCGTCATGCAACTGTGAGCCTACCACGTCTGGCGACTCTTCCAAGAATGAAGCGGACCACTCGGGGCTCGCGTGCAGCACCCAGCAGTCGGCACCGCGAGGGCGTCCGGGCTTCGAGCTGTTCCTTGCGAGCCACGAAAGCGGTGAGTCACTCACAAATGCGCCGTCCCACGGCAGTTCGAGCTGATCTTGGAATGCCACGAGCGCTGCCCAACATGGAGCCATTGCTACGCCGGCCACTTCGGCTGCGATTCGGTGCGGCTCAAGTAAGACCGCTGACTGCGGCGCAGGCAGGGACAACACCAGAAAGGCAAACGGGCCGATCCGTCTGCCGGTGTCGTCGGTCAGTTCCCATAATCCATCTGCGCGCTTTATTTGAACAATTTGCACTTCGCGGCAGATGGCGAGATCTGCCGCCAGATACGCTCCAACCGCAGACATCCCGGGCACTCCCACGAACCGCGTCTGCGGGCCGGTGTCGCTGACCGTGCTGTTCACGATCTTTACGATCCGCACACCCCATTCGGCGACGCATCCTCGCACCTTCATAGCTTCGACGAGCTTAGCGAAACGCGAAGTTCGCGCGGTGAAGTATGGTGCCCCGTGATCGAACGACAAATCAGGCTCAATGCGGCGGGTCGAGACTCGCCCACCGGGACCGCGGGCTTTGTCGTAGACAGTCACCTCGAATCCGTGGTCATTGAGAGCACGGGCACAGGTCAGTCCGGCGATCCCGGCTCCTACCACTGCTGCACTTGTTGTCCTGCCATTTCTCGGCAACGCGTTTGTTGGCAGGGTACCCATAGTCAATCTCTAGACCGGGAGACTGACGATTCCCAATCCGCAGCGGGTTTAGTGTTCGGCAAAATTGGGTAAGCGCATCCCAGTTGGAGACGGCGTCTGTCGGCCATGACCGAACGCTGACATGAAGAATATTGGCTGTTGCTTGTGAGTCAGGTCTGCGGTTGTGGCTGGGTGGTAGTGACGGATGGCTTTGTTAGGGCAAAGGAATTGTTCCTGCCTGCAGTTAACCTTAAGTCGCTATTCCACTAGAGGTATTCCGCATGACAGACATCGTAGACACCGCCATCGGGGCCGGTTCTTTCTCGACCCTGGTAACCGCTGTGAAGGCCGCCGGCTTGGTGGATACCCTGAAAGGGTCAGGGCCGTTCACTGTGTTCGCACCGACCGATGAAGCGTTTGAGAACTTGCCCCCAGGCACATTGGAAGCCGTTCTCGCAGACAAGGCCAAGCTGACCGCCATCCTGACGTACCACGTCGTCTCCGGCAAGGTGATGGCGGCAGATGTCGTTAAGCTGAACGGGAAAACCGCCACGACTCTCCAGGGTAGCGGCCTGACGATCAACACAACAAACGGAGTAAAGATTGGTGCCGCCACGGTCACGAAGCCCGACATCGCCTGTAGCAATGGTGTGATTCACGTCATCGACACTGTGCTAATCCCGGCTTAAACCCCCACGCACCGCCACGGGTTTCAGCTTTCAGCTGGCTGATTCGGCAAAAACCATCGGTCGCGGTAGGGATCGGGATTGCTCCCGGCCCCCCCGCACAGATCCGGACGTGCGGGATTTCCGGAGTAAGCCTTCGGCCTTTCATTGGCCCAGGCACTGTGTTCCAGGCTTTGGCTGCGGTAAGCGCGGGATTGTCAGGTCGCCATTCCGGCGGCCGGTCAACCAGAAAGGACTCTTCAAAACTAACGAAACCTCAACGCCCTCGGTTTCCAAGCAACCCAGCCACATTGCCTACCACTTGTGCGAACGTGAGGGGGAGAAAGCCGTCTGGACCCGTGTCGGTTTCGCGTGGGCTCACGGCGACGGCAAAGGCTTCTCTGTGCAACTCGACGCCGCGCCGGTGGATGGCCGCCTCAGTCTCCGAGTATTCGAAGCCGAGAAGTAATCCACCGTGGGGCGGTTTCGGCCGCCCCACTCTTGTCGGCAGCAAATCAAACTTTCTTATGCTTCAAGAAGCCGACCCAGCTGGGGGAGCTCCCCCATCCCCATTGCGTGAAGTGTCACACAACTCCGACTCCCGGGCGTGGTTTTCTTCGGTGCGGTGAGCGGCAGCGGCAGGTAACCGTACCCGAACAACTCGCCGTTCGTACCCTGCTTGAGGTTCAGTCCGTCAGGCGGCCACAGCACCCAAGGGCTGATCTGGGCGATGGCGTAGTGGCCCTTGGGGTTCTTCCAGTCGCGGCTTTTGCCGGCACCGGGGCCGTTCGCCCACTCGGCGAACTTCAGCGTCACCCCGCCTATGATGAACTTGGGCGTCTCGGTGGCGAAGCGGGTGTCCCGCCACCAGCCGAGTCCGCCCTCAATGTCGGAGTAGATCATATCGGGCTTTTTCCCGTCGTACTGGGAGAACATCCAGGTGCCGAACAGCCCGCTCTGAAAGTCTTGGCCGGGGTAGTTCTTCAACAGCGGCCACGTACATCGAGAACCCGGCTTTGTACTTCGTGTCCACTCTACCTACCGTGCGGCACCAGCAGGTAGCCGGCCATCTCCGCTATCTGCGGTGACGGGTCGGCCGCTGTCACGGCTCTGCCAGAACACAGCACAATCAAGCAGACCGCCGCCAGCGGGCGGAGCGTCGAACGATCCATGGGACATCCTCTTCGGTTGGGTCGGGCCTGGGCCTCACGTGTGGCTCTGCTCTGCGGCCGTGCTTTCGCGTCAGCTATCGGCGATGGCTCGACACGGGCACCTCGCAGAACGTCAGGGCTGCGATACCGTTTTCGCCAAGGAGCAAGGCGTCCTGACTCCACCCCGTTTCCTTCAGGTAGGTGATGGATTTGGCGGCCAACGGGGCCTTGAGTTTCAGCGTCAGGGTCGAACCTTTGATATGCCCGCTGGCGACCTGGTCCTTCGCCCCGTCGAGGTAAAACTGGCCGATGAGCGTCTTCTTCCAAACAACGGGCTGATCGAATTTAAGAGTCAGCGTGTCCCGTTCGGCGTTGGTAAAGGCGACCCGTCGCAGGTTCGGCGGCGTGATGGACCCGGCCGGCTTCGCAGAGCAAAGAACCATCCGGTGACAATTGTCAGTCCGATGAGCCCAGACAATGCGGTTGCGGATCCTAATGCCCAGAACGCCTCAGCTTGGACCTCCCTGAGTTCGGCGTCGGCCGCGTCATCCACCCCGCCAGCGAATCGACCGATCGCGGCAGCATAGTCGTCGCGGGCGTGACGGTGGTCCTGCGATTGGAGGAACTTCCAGGCTTCTTCGGCCTTTCCTTCTCGGACGAGTTCCATCGCCCGTTGTTCGCGGGTCGTTAAGGCCTGAGCGGCCACCCAGAGGTTGGCAGCACCAGTTGCTGCGGGGGCTAATCGAGCGGCGTCGGAGCGAAGTCGATGGGCCTCTGCTAAGGCTTCACTGTGGCGTACCTCCCATTTCGGGTCGCCGGTGGTCGCCGCAAGATCGGAATACCGCGCCTGGGCTTCGTCTAAACGGAGGAGGATCCCACGCATTCCGTGCAGGTACAACTCGCGCTCGCGAAGATGTCCAGCGACTTGGTAAGCGTGGTAGGTGCTCCACGCCATCATCCCGGCCACTGACAAGATCATCAGCCCGAGAGTGAGCGCCAAGAGCGGGATGATCGGGTGGCGCCGCGCCCACTGCCAAGCCCGTTTGCAAGGGCCCTTCGGGTGGGCGTGGATCGGCTCGCCGGCCCGAAACAGAGCGAGGTCGACGGCCAACTCCCGGGCCGTGGAGTACCTCTTCGAAGGATCCTTTTCGAGGCACTTCAGGCAGATCGTTTCCAGATCTCGCGGCACAGTGGCTTGAAGCCGCCGAACGGACACCACCTCGTCGTCCACCACTTGCCTCATCGTGGCCAGAGTGGTTGGGGCGGCGAACGGCGGACGACCGGTCAGGCACTCGTAGAGGATACAGCCGAGTCCGTACACATCGGTCGAAGGCCCGATCTTCTCCGCCTCCGCCAACACTTGCTCGGGGGCCATGTAGCTTGGGGTTCCCGCAGCAATCCCAGTTCCTGTCAATCGGTGTACCTCTTCAAGCTGCTTGGCCAAACCGAAATCTGTCACCTTCGGAGTTCCATCCGTGCCAAGCAGAACATTGGCAGGCTTTAAGTCACGGTGGATGATGCCAGCGTCATGAGCCGCTTGGATCGCACCCGCCAACTCTTCGACAATCTTCGCGGCCTCGCCGGCCGGGAGCGGGTGGGCCGAGAGTCGGCTGTCGAGTGATCCGCCGCTGATGTATTCAAGCGAGAGAAATAAGCAGCCGTCATGTTCGCCGATGTCGTAGATTTGGACCGCATTCGGATGTCGAAGTCGTGCCACTGCCTCCGCTTCGCGTCGCATCCGCTTACGGTCGGTTTCACCTGCCAGTGCCCCGGCCAGAATCACCTTGAGGGCGACCGGACGATTGAGCCCGATCTGGAGGGCGTGGTACACGAACGCCATCCCACCTCGGCCGATTTCTGCCACGATCTCGTACCCAGGTAAGCGCGGCCATGACCGGCTTGCGAGCGATTCCTTTATGACAGCGGGCCGTGTTGATCCTGCCTCGGGATCCGTGTGAGTTTTCGAGACCGGGCTGGTCGATTTCTGAAGAAACTCGATCTCATTCACAACCCAGTTGATACGGTCCGTTTTTTTGCCGCCCGATTCACCAGCGTCAGCACCCGTTGCCGCACGGTCTGGAAATAACTCAGGCTGTTCCGCAACGACCGGTGTAAATCGGCCGTCGTGTCGAACAGACG
>JBGSSZ010000639.1:0-3367 GCA_041736785.1 Limnoglobus sp. | reverse complement strand
CTTTGACGCCGATCGGCTTGCGGAGTTTGGCGAGTTCGCGGCTGCTGCTGCCGACGCGGTGGTTTGCCGGCGATGCCCGCCGGGCGGCGTTCGATCTCGTCGAGTTGAAGGAACGATACACCGCCAACTGGGAGATGCTGGCCTGGCGGATGCTCGAGGTGGATGACGAACCGAGCGTGGTCGCGATCCTCGACGACGGCACCGTGACCGCCCGCAGGGGCAACAGATTCGCTGTGACCCGCAAACTCACCGCCGCCGAGGAGGCCTGCGTCGAACTGGTGCAGGAAACCGACGACCCGGCGAAGGTCCGCAAGGAGGAATGGACGGCCTACGCGTGGCCCACGCAGGGTATCCCATTTCGGCGAATTATCGTGCGTTCCGTGCCGGATCAGGTATAATGGAAGGTGTTCCGGCGGTCGCGGCTTCAGAAGCCCGGCCGCCGGTTAAATTTTTTCAAGGACCGTCCCATGATCGAAGAACGCATCCCCATGACCCGCGAAGGGTACGACAAGCTCAAGGCCGATCTCGACCGCTTCCGTGGTGTCGACATGATCGAAATCACCAAGCGTGTGGCGACGGCGCGCGAACTCGGCGACCTCAGTGAAAACGCCGAGTACCACGCCGCCCGCGAAGATCAGGGACTCCTCCAGGCCAAAATCAACGAACTCGACGACCGCCTCAGCCGTGCGGAGATCATCGACCCGGCGAATCTGCCCAAGGGGATCGTCGTCTTCGGCAGCAAGGTCAAAGTGCTCGACGTGGAAATGGAAGACGAAGAAACGTTCGAGCTTGTCGGCCCGGGGCAGGATAACCCGGACAAGGGCCGCATCCTGACCACGAGCCCGATCGGGCAGGGGTTGCTTGGCAAGAAGAAGGGCGAGACCGCCGAGATTGAAGTCCCCAACGGCACGGTCAAATTCAAAGTGCTCGAGATCAAGCCCGCGGACATGAGTGCTGACGATTCGTGACCGGGCGGACCCGATCACGAATCACTCCGACTACGGTCGCGGCGGCGCAGTCGGATTCGGTTTCTCACCGACCCAGAAGGCGTACTTGATCGTGTAGTCTTCGGGTTTCGCCTTCGAGGCGGAGATGGTCCGCAACCGCACCAGTTCCAAGCGCACCAAGTCGCCGTTCTTGATATCGCTGCGCTCCATCGCGTAGCCTTTGACGCCGATCGGCTTGCGGAGTTTGGCGAGTTCGCCCGACTTGGCTGGTCGCGGCAGACCTTTGTCATCGAAGAACGTCGGCGCTTTCTCGCGGCGGGCCAGACCCTGCTCGTTCCAGGTGTAGTCCACATCAATGTTGACGGTCTTGTAGCCGTTGCCCGATCGTTGCCGCGTCTGATTGCGGAGCGTCAGGCCCGTCTCGCTGACTTTGACCACTTCGCCACTGGCAGGGACAGCAGTCGAGTATTTGCTCCAGTCGGGAGCCTTTTGCACCACCGGTTTGTCTTCTTTCTTCTCATCATCAGCCGACATCACGTAAACCGGCAGGGCGAGCATCAGGGAGCAGAGCATCCAGCGTTTCATGTTTCGACTCGCAGTGAAGGGTGACAGAAATACTCACTTGGCGACGTTGAACTGATAGAGCGCGGTCTTCTTGTAGGTCTCGCCGGGCTTGAGAATGGGAGCGTCCCAGCCGGCGACGCCGAGCTTGTTGACGGCATCCGGAAAGGTCTGCGGCTCGAAGCAGAACCCGTTGTACTGCTTGTAAACGGCGCCGCCCTTGCCGACGTTGGTGCCGTCGAGGAAGTTGCCGCTGTAGAACTGCACGCCGGGGTAACCCGAGGACTTCACCACCATTTCACGACCGCTACCGGGCTCGACCACTGTGGCCACTGTGAGCGGTGCAGTGCCGGGGTTGACGACGAAGTTGACATCGTAGCCGACGGGATCGCTCTTGATGTCGCGAAGCTTGGCACCGATCTCCTGAGGCTTGCGGAAGTCGTATGGCGTGCCTTCGACGGGCTCGATCTTGCCGGTCGTGATCAGCGTGTCGTCGGTCGGCGTGCAATTGTCCGCATTCAGAGTGAGCACATGCTTGAGGATGTCCCCCGAGTTGTGCCCGGCGAGATTGAAGTAGCTGTGATGAGCGAGATTGCAGACGGTGGATTTGTCGGTCGTCGCAGTGTACGAGACTTCGAGACCATTGGTGTCGGTCAGTGTGTAGGTGGCAGTCACTTTCAACGTGCCGGGGTAGCCTTCTTCGCCGTCGGGGCTGGTGTAGGAGAAGGTGACGGCGTTTTTGCCCGCGACCGGCTCCGCGGTCCAGAGCTTCTTGTTGAAACCTTGAGCGCCGCCGTGCAGGTGGTGCTTGCCGTTGTTGGTGGCGAGTGTGTACTCCTTGCCGTCGAGGGTGAACTTGCCGTTGGCGATGCGATTGGCACAGCGGCCGACATTGGAGCCGAAGTAGGGGTGATCTTTGAGATAGCCGTCAAGAGAATCGAAACCGAGCACCACGTCGGCGAGTGTGCCGTCCTTGTCCGGCACATGCAGTTCGGTCAGGATCGCGCCGTAGGTCATGATCTTGGCGGTCATGCCATTCGTGTTGGTGAGCGTGAAAAGCTTGACTTCACGGCCGTCGGGCAGTTTGCCGAAGGGAGCTTCATTGACGTCGGCGAACGCCGATGGGGCGAGGAGTGTCATAGCCAGAATTGCCATCCGCATGGGGAGTGTCTCCAGAGATGGTGTCAGCATAACGCGAGGCAATCCCCGCGGCGAGGGGCATTCTCTATGGTACAATCTCTGCGAAGAGGGTTCCCAGACTTCGATGACTCACACCCTGCTCGATTCCGACGACTCGATCTACTCCCTCACCACGACCGCCTCGGGGCCGGCGGGGGTGCTGCCGTTGACGCCCGAACTGCTCGCCCACGCTCCCAGTGGTGATCTCTTCGGCTGGACACAGAACGTCGGCATGGGGCTCAACCCAACGCTGCTCGGGCGGCCCGAATATCTCATCCTCTCCACGCATGGTGGGCTCCGCGGCGATGATGGCTCGCCGGTCGCCCTCGGCTACCACAGCGGGCATTGGGAAGTCGGCCTGCTCGTGAAGGCCGCGGCGGAGGAGCTCAAAGCCTGCCATGCGATTCCCTTTGCCGGGGCGGTCACCGATCCCTGCGACGGCCGCACGCAGGGCACGCCGGGGATGTTCGACAGTCTGCCGTTCCGCAATGACTCCGCGATAGTGCTGCGGCGGCTGATGCGGAGCCTGCCCACGCGGTCGGGAGTGCTCGGCGTCGCCACCTGCGACAAAGGCCTCCCCGCGATGATGATGGCTCTCGCCTCGCAGCGCGATTTGCCGACGATCCTCGTGCCCGGCGGAGTCATGCTCGCGGGCGATTCCGGCAACGAAGACACGGGCA
>JBGSSZ010000616.1:0-5566 GCA_041736785.1 Limnoglobus sp. | reverse complement strand
GCAGGCGGTGACTACGGTGTTGTTCGGGCCCTGACAGTTGAACGCCATGCTGATGTGCGCGGCGGCCATGTTCGGCAGGTATTTGAGCAGCCACAGGGGAAAGAGCGGACTGTCCTGCGGGTGATCGCCGGTGAGTTGGGTTTCATCGTAGCCGCCGTCGGCCACGGCCCGCTGCAGCATGGGGGCAAGCTCGCCGAGGTCCATGGGCACGACTCCGGCACCCATCACGACGCCGATGCGTTCGGGATTCTCGCGGTCAAGATCGAGCCCGGCGTCCTGAATGGCGAGCCCCGCGGCACCGAGCCCGAACTTCGCGGCCCGGCCCATCAGTTTGAGAGCTTTCCGTTGGCTGGCGGGTAGATACGGCATTGGGTCGAAGTCGTGGACTTCCCCGGCCACCTTCACCGGGTGGTTGGTGGCATCAAACGAACGGATCGGTCCGATGCCGGTATGGCCTTCAATGCAGCCATCCCAAAACGCCGTGCGACCAATCCCGTTCGGAGCGACGACTCCGATTCCGGAGACCACCACCCTTCGCATGTCCATCACCCCAAGCGGCTCCCTCATCCTGGGAGGAGCCCGCTCTAAAAAGAGCTTGAACCGCGGCGGCATCCGGCCGGAATTGCGGGCTGGGTCGGTTTCCCAGCAGTCAACGCCAAATTACCCAGTCTCTCCAAGTTTAGCTCACGACCGTCTGTCCTGCAATATGCTCTACAAGTCCAATCCGCCCAGATTTCACAAAATCAGCCTGCAATTTCGGAACCCCGAAACGACGAGGCCGCCGTGATCGAACGGCGGCCTGACGCACTTCAGCCTGCGGGGCAGACTATTGCGAGCTTCGCCAGTACTGCTTCGGGATTAGACCGACGCCGATCAGGATCAGATTCACAATCCACATCACAACGCAGACCGCGGCGAGCGTGTTGCTGAATCCGTAGGCGTGCAGACCGACGCCGAGTTGGTTGGTTCCGAAGTAACTCCAGGTGGTGATCATGTTGCCGCCGAGGGCGAGCACGGCCATGCCGCGATCCTTGACCAGCCCCGCCCAGCGGGCGTGCAGGATCATGGTGTTCCAGATGACGATCATCAGGGCCCCGTTTTCCTTGGGGTCCCAGCCCCAGAATCGGCCCCAGCTTTGATCGCCCCAGATTCCGCCGAGCACGGTTCCGACAAAGCTGAGAATCGTGGCCCCGGCGATGGCACCGTAGAGGATCTGACCAATGAGACGCCCGAGTTCCTGCTTGCTGCCAGTGACCATCAGGGGGCGTTTCAGAAGGGGTGTGAAAATCCCCACGATCAGATAGACGAACCCGATCAGCCCGGCGATGTACGTCGCGGAATAGCCGAGGTTGATCGTCGTGACATGCGTGGCGAGCCAGAAGTTGGTGTCGAGCACCGCACGCATCATTTCGAGTGTGTCACCACTGGCAGCGAGGTTGTGTGCGAGGATGGTTGTGAGAAAGCCCAGAACGCTGGCCACGAAGCAGCCGAGTGTGATCGGCACCAGTCGCTCCACAACGAGTGCGGCACCGACTCCGGCCCAGCCGATGAACACAGCCGTGGAATACAGATTCGTGACAAACACAAACGGGCGATCCATCAGGTACATCCGCGCAAACAGCGTGAAGGTGTGGATGGCGAATGTGAACAGGAGCACGAAAATGGCACTACGGCGCCAGGCCTGACCGAGCCCTGGATTGATGACATAGCAGATCCAGGCCCCGACGGTGAGTAGGAACGCAAGCACATACAGGCCGATGCACCAAAAGTAGAGAGCACTGTCGTTGAGCGCGGCTTCGAGCCGCACGCGGGCCAGGTCCTCAGTGCTGACGCCATTCCCAGCAAGCTTCTGCAGGGCATCCGTCGCCTCGTCGAATTTCTTCTGATCGCCCTCGCGGTAGGCACGATAGAGCGCCTCCCATTGCTCGTGCCCCTGATTGGCTTCGATGATCTGACCGACGATGCTCTGAAACATCGCTGCGGCGGCTTTGCGTTCCTCATCGGTGAGCCCGCGGGCAAAGTTCACCAGATCCTGCTGGCTGCTGAGGTTCACCCCCTGTCGGCGGCTGAACTCCTTCATTGCGGCTTCGATGGTTTCGCGCTGCACGGTCGCGAGCGATTGCCATTCGGTACCATCGGTCGGGGCAATCAGTCGCGAACCTTCGCCGGTCATGATCGCCGCATGCGTTGTCATCTTCTGAAAGAGTTCCAGCACCTTCTGATCGAAGAGGTCGCGGATTTTGCTGTCCTTGCGTTGGGCCTTGTCGACAGCCTGCACGAGATCCGAGTATTTTTTGCTGATCTCTTCTGCCGAGTAGCGCAGTCCTTCGCGGCGGGTCAGCCCGAGCAGGTTCAGCACCTGATCGTTTTCGATGCGGAACACTTCGGCCTTGAAGCTCTCCGGGTTGCTGCGGTCTTCCGTCGCCGCAGCACCGAGCCACCAGTCGATGGCCGGGCGGGTTTTGCCGTTCTCCGGGCTGGTGTAAAACTCTTTGTGGTTCAATTGCCTCAGCGAGACCCGGGCGACGGTATCGAGCGGTTTCACGCGGCCACCATCCAGCACGGGCAGTCGGCTGGCTCGCTCCAGATCGAGTCCCTTGTGCCCAGTCTGGCCGTGCGGCATCGCGGCGAGCAAGGTCAGGACGATTGTCCCCGCCAGAACCAGCCAGGGTAGAGCCCGCTCGAATTTTGTCTGCTCAATCGGTGCTGAGCCAGCCTTCCGCGAGAGCAGCTTGCGCAGATACTCGCGCAGGTGGATGCCGAAGTGCAGCAGCAGTCCGAGGGTCACGACCGCGCATGAGATGTACGGGATCATCCAGCCGGGATTCCGAACCACGGCCAGCACCGTCCCCTGCTCACCCGGCAGCACACCGCTCTGGTAGAACGTCTCGCCGCGATAGCGCATCGGCTCGTTCATGGAGATGGTGGTCGTGTATTCCACACCCTTGTCAGGGTCGCTGAGCGTAATGTTGCTGGCGAAGTTCTTCGGGATCTCGGTACCGAGGTAGCGATCGAAAGTGAACTTGTTCAGGTGGATGGAGTAGGGCTTGTAGTAGCGGGTGTTCCTCAGTGCAAGGTTGAAGCTCTTGTCGTGGATGCTGAATTCCTGGGGCTTGAAGAAGACCGGCAGCAGATAGCTGGCGATCACTTCGTTCTTCTCTTTATTGAGTAGTTCCACCTGTGTGGCGGGCATATCTTCCTTGTTTTCGGTGTCGGTCCCGGAAATGACGGGGATCCCTTTCACCACCGCGGTAAGACCAACTCCATGCGTCGCTGCGGGTTTTTTTCCGGGTCCGTCCGCGGCGGCACTGATGTCATTGATCTCGCTGTTGGGAAAGAACGTCCGGGCCCGGAGATCGAAGGGCACTTCTGCGGGCAGCACGATGCGTTCGTCAATCGTCAGACGGCTCGCGGGGACCGACACCACATGCTCGGTGGTCTCGCCGCTCGGTGTGATGATCACAAGCTCGTAGTTGCGGTTGTCGGAGGTGTAGTTGGCGGACTCACCTTCCACAATCGGCATCCGCTGCTCGATCGTGTATTGACGCGTGATAAACTCACCGACGAACATGAGCAGGATGCCGCCGTGGATGATGAAGATTCCCGCTCGCCGCCAAGTCACGCGGAAGCGGACCGCATGCGCAGCGATCAGATTCACAAACATCAGCGAGCCGAGTAGCTTGCCGGCGGGGAACGGAATCTGGAAACCGCCCGACCAGTTCACATTCGTCGGCAAACCGAAGAAGATGTGCGAAAACGTGAAGAGCAGCTGCGGATCGATCATCACAATCCACGACCAGAAATACTGAGTCACAACCGTCCAGATGCCTGCATCCTTCTGTGCCAACGTGCCAAAGAAGACGAGCACGAGGCTCATGGCGAAGAGCGCGACCGTCAGTTGCAGCGAGGCGATCGGTCGCAGCAGCTTTCGCAGCGTCTCGGCCAGATCGGGAGTGGCTTCGGTGTCCGTGGCATTGATCATGGGTCTATTTTCTGGGGGTGTTCTGCGGGAAAGATCAACGGCCGGGCATCATGCTGCGGCTTGAGGGATTGTTCGGGCCAACGATCGCGATTCGCCAACCTTTCGATGGCGTGCCAATCGGCTGAGCATACTTCGCTTTGTCAGTGCTGGCGTAGTTGAGCCCCACCTGACCGACCCAGCGTGCGAGGTTCGGCTCGAAGCCGCCCTTGAACTTGCCCACAGTCATTACGAAAGGCTTGTCCTGCGGACCGAATAGGATGGTCTCGTCCGCCATTTTCGCGGAGTTGGGGCCACCGAGTCGCCACCCGGCGGGGAGATCCCAGAGCGGTTGATTCTCCGGACCGTTTGGCAGCCGAACCGAGGCCATCAGTTTGTCGAAGTCCGCCGCGAACGGCTGAAATTCGCGTGTGGACCCGCTCACTTTGAAAAACCAGGTCGGATCCTCAGCCGGGTACATCCCGCCCCAGAGCGTGTAAGTAACAACCTGCTCCTTGGGTGCGTCGTAGACACGGATCGGCTCCTCGCGGGAACACCCCTGCAGAAGAACGAGGAACGAAAACGCAAGCCCGATCCGCATGGCTGAACCGTGGAAAGTGGAGGGTGGCGGGTCAACTGTCATTATAGGCACAATGCGCAAACTGTTTGCAAGTCGAGCCGCGGAGTATAGCAGACTCCATGATCGTGCATGGCGTGCTGTCGCTGGAGGTGGGCGGGCTCGAGCGAATTGTCGTTTCGCTGGCTCGGCACGCGGCACCTGAAGTCGCTGTCATCTGCGTCGAGAAACCCGGCACACTGGCCGCGAAACTCACCGAACTCGGTATCCGCGTCCTCTCGCTCGACAAACCGCCCGGACGGCACCTGCAGTTCATCGACATCGCCCATAAAACTTTGGGCGAACTCAAACCGACTGTCCTGCACTCGCATCAGATCGGGGCCGCGTATTACCTTGCTCCCGCGGCAAAACGATTGAACTTGCGCACAATCCACACGGAACATGGCAACGCCATCGCACGAGCCACCTCGCTGATCGCGTCGCTGAAGCTGCGGCTCCTCTTTCGCCGTGTGGCCAAGTCGATCGATGTGCTGGCGGCCGTGTCGCCGGAGATCGCGGCGACGCTCACGCGCTGGGGAACTGTGCCGAAGGAGAAAGTGCGTGTCGTGCCGAACGGTATCGAAGTCGCCACGCCTTCGGCCAGTCGCGATGCGATGCGGCTCTCGCTCGGAATTCCGCTCAGTGTCCGCGTCGTCGGCACCGTCGGCCGACTGCACGAAGTCAAGCGGCAGCATCTCCTGCTCGAAGCGGCCGCGGGGGAGGATTGGCATGTGCTGCTCGTCGGCGACGGCCCCGAGCGGGGGCGATTACAAGCACTCGCCAAATCGCTCGATATTCAGGAGCGAGTCCACTTCGCCGGCTATCAGGAACACACAGCGGATTTTTATACGACGATGGATGCGTTCGTGCTGTCGAGCCGCAGCGAGGGCTTCCCGGTGTCGCTGCTGGAAGCGTGGGCGGCCCGAGTCCCGGTGGTGGTCGCCGCGGTCGGTGGCCTGCCTACGATCGTCGCGGATGGTAGCACGGGCCTG
>JBGSSZ010000561.1:0-1725 GCA_041736785.1 Limnoglobus sp. | reverse complement strand
TGCAGTGCCCGAAACTGCACGCCATCGCGGGAGAGCACCTTGCCCCACTCGCGGGCAGCGATGCGGCGAATCACCTCTGGCCCAAGCGACGCGAACGGCACGATCCGGTCGAGGCGGTTCACCATCTCCGGCCGCAGGAATGTCTCCACGGCCTTGGTGAAGTGCAGCTTCGCGTCGAGCCCCGCACCGGCGACGAAGCCACTCGCTCCGCTGCGGAACGACTCCGCACCGAGGTTGGAGGTCATCACGATGACGGTGTTGCGAAAGTCCGCGAGCCGCCCACCGCCGTCGGTCAGCCGAGCCTCGCCCAGCACCTGCAGGAGCAGATCGAACAGCGACGAGTGTGCTTTTTCCACCTCGTCGAGCAGGATCACGCTGAACGGCTGCTCGCGGACTTTGGCGGTGAGCAGTCCCTCGCTCCCGAAGACGCCTCCGACGAGCCGGCGCACGCTGACGGGGTCACCGTATTCACTCATGTCAAAGCGCGTAAGGCGGTCGGGCGAACCAAAGAGAAACTCAGCGAGAGCCTTGGCGGTCTCAGTTTTACCCACACCGGTGGGACCAATGAAGAGCAGCGACGCGATCGGTCGCCCTGGACGCGTCAGCCCCGCTTTCACAGTCGCGAGCAGATCGGTCACGAGGTCGACTGCTTCGGCCTGTCCGATGACCCGCTCGGCGAACCATGATCGAGTGTCGGCGAGGTCGAGGGGCAGGGCAGGGTCGATCATCGCAGGCGGCAGACCGGTCTCGCGGGTGAACGCCGCGTAGACCTCCGACGCCGTGACCGGACTGCTGCGGTCGTGGTCTTTGAGCAGTGCGTCGAGGAAGGATAGTGGTCGTCCGGGATACGCCGAGTAAGTCGCGAAGCGGCGATGCAGGCTGTCAAGAACCTCGAGTGCATCGGCTTCGAGCGTTCGCCGCGACTGACGCTCGGCATAGCTGGCGAGAATGCGGCGGCCCGTGGGCCCGTCGGGCTCGTCCAACGTGATCTGCCGAAACGCTTCCAGCAACTGCGGGTCTTCTTTCTCGATGGCGGTGATCTGCTCGGGCGTGCACTCAGCGATGGCGAGCAGTTCGCCGCGGGCGATCGCTGGACGCAGGTACGACGCCAGCCCGGTGGGGTTGTATTCGCTTTTGCCGACATTCAGGAGTTCGATGAGTTGCCCGAGGCTGACGACGGCGCGGAGCTTGGAGGCATCTTTGACGAGGTCCTGGCAGCGCTGTTCCCACATGCCGAAGCCGCACTGCCCGGCAACGATGCGCGAGCCGCTGGTGCGAAAGAAGGGCGTCTCGGCGAGTTGTAACTCGGCCCGTTGCCGCACGAGTTGCCGGATCGCCGCGGTCTTGCCTGAGCCGCTAGGCCCGATCAGGAGCGCGCTCTGTGCCGGTTTGGCGGTGAGGGCGTCGGCGATCTGCCGCACGATCGAATCCAGTTCGAAGGCAGGCTCCTGCCGCTGCCAGTGCATCCGCACCGCGACCGTGTCCAGGGTGCTTTTCGCGGTCTCGCGGTCACTCTCATCCCGCAGCGTGCGTTCTTTGAGGTTCAGCAGCTTGACCGTAATCGGCTGAGTGTCGATGCGGAACCCGCGTTCGCGCGAGTACCGTGTCAGGGCTTTCAGCGAGCGCGTGGCATTGCAGCGCCGCAGTGCCGCCAGCGATTCAGTCTGCAGGCGTGCTGCGAGTTCGGTCGGGTCCGCCGCGACGACTTCGATGCCCAGCGACGGC
>JBGSSZ010000460.1:0-5143 GCA_041736785.1 Limnoglobus sp. | reverse complement strand
GGCCGGAAAGCGGGGTGGTAAGGAAAGTGAAAGACGCGAAGTTCCGCCCTTAAGGATGAGGGCCAAGGTGATCCCACGCCCGTAACGGCCAGTGTCACGCCGGCTACAAACGCTGAAATCGTCGCTTATTTAAGGGCTAGTCTCACCTCGTACGGGTTCGACCGCCTCCGTCTGGGCTAGCCGGCCCGTTACCCGGGTCCGTTGCCACGCCGATCGCGATTTCCTGATCCACTGCTGCACGGCCCTGGGGTTCGCTACTTCCCGGTACCCTTCGTCGGCAGCGAGGTTCAAGATCACCGCGGTCGTTGCTTCACCGTTCTCAAGGGCAGGCCCGAACGCATAGACCCACCCGGCGATGAGAGTGCGGGCACTCTCGGGAGGGTTGTCGGCGTCGTAGCACTTGCGGAGATCATCGCGGAGCCAATGCTGTGACTGATCGTGCAGTCACAACACTGGTCCCTGGCCGTTGTGCCGGATCGTGAAGCCTAACAGGTGGGCCTCTGCGCCGGCCGTCAGGTCTCGCACGCCGTCCTCCGTGGCTCCCTTGAGTTTCATGCCCAGGGGAGCGAGGAGATCTCGGATCGTGGCGAGGATCTCGTCGCCCTCGGTGACGCTGTGGGCCAGGTAGGTCAGATTGTCTGAGTACCTGTACCAGAGCGCGTCTCGCGACTTAGATACGATAGGCTGATCCAGATGCTCATGCAAGAGGACATTGAGTGCCGTGGGCGAGTAGTTGCCGCCCTGCGGTATCCCCCGCTGCCGGCTCGACACGGCCCCGGTGAGCACCCGACGGACAAGCTGCAGCAGACTACGCCGGGCACGGGTCTTCTGGGCATCGGAATACTCGTGGCGAATCTCGTTGGGGTGATAGCGGAGTGTCATCGGGTCCGGCGGCTGGAGATCTTCGAAGTGACGGCGGTGGATCTCCAGAAGTGGCCCGATGGGCACGCGATCGAACGCCTGGGCGATGTCGTCGATGACCAGGACGGACCGCCCCGTGTCCTCCATGGTGTTCAGCAGCTTCGCCAGCATGGGCCAGACGCCACGCCCCGGTCGGTACGCCCAGACGCTGTCAGTGAACTTGGGCTCCCAAACGGTCGAGAGCGCCTCGTTCAGAGCCATGGCCACGACGCGGTCCATCACGGTGGGGATGGAAAGCTCGCGGTACTGGCCGGGGCTCTCCTTCGGGATGCGGTGCTGTTGCGTCGGCTGGGGGCGGTAGTGCCCCTCGCGGATCGCCTCCGAAATCGACTTCGCAAAACGACCGACGTCCGTCAGCAGCAGTTCGGGGACGCGGACCCCGTCGATCCCGGCACCGTGACCCTTCTCGTCCCGCATCATCCGGAAACACTCGACCAGGAAGTCTGGATTGGCGATGAGGTCCGCAGTGATCTCCAGCGGGGCCTGCTTCAACAGTTCGTTCCAGCGGCGATTCCGACGCCGCCGAAAGCCAGTGCGGGAGAGATGCTCCTTTCTCCTGTGTTGGTTGACGTAGAACCATCGTTCGCTGCTCATTCTCCACCTCCACTCGTCAGTTGAGTGAAGCGTTCCAGCGGGGTGAGGTCTCGTTCGCGGAGAGGCTGCCAACCAGCTTCCCGGTAAGCGGCCTGCCGAGCATGCCACCAGCCACGCATCGCCGGGTGATATCGGTCGTGACAATCGATGACGAGCATCCGATCAGAATTCCGGTGTTGCTTGCTCAACTGATCCGGAGTGAGTGGAGGAAGGGACGGACCGGAGTCGGCTCGGATCAACACCCCGACGTCAGGAACACGCCAGAGCCCGGCCATGGTCGCGATCAGCAAGTGGAACACGCATTTGGGCCGGCCTTCGAGATCCGCCATGCGGCGACGGTGCACATCACTCAGACCGTCGCCCCAAATATCCCGGTCACCGACAATCCTGGCATTCGGCAGTGCCATCCCCAGGCTGACGGCTTGATCCAGGTTGTCGACGAGCACAACGACGTCACCATGGCGTCGTGCCAGTTCCAGATCGGTAAGACGACTGCTATCGCGCTGGAGTCCGTCCTCGTCTTCGAGTGACACCATCCGGGCGATGTCTGCGATGCGCCGATGTCGCGTGCCGTTGCTCCATACACACTCGCGCCGCACTGTCATCTCGTCAGCATCGGCAGCATGCCGCGGCCCCGTCCTGATCGAGAACGAGACCACGTCCACCTTCCTCGCAACATGGCCATGCTGGTACAGACAGATCTCCTCCGATCCGAATATTCCCGTCAGCAGGACACGCTCGCGACGGTTGAGTCGCCGCTCGATCGGCACAAAGCCGAAGATGCGAGCACGCTTCGCCTGATCCAGCGGCAACAGCGGGTTGGAGAGCAGTCGATCCTGAAAGAGTTCCAGCGGATCGAGTGCCAGGTAGAAGTCCCGCTTTTCGATCTCGATGACTCCGGCATGGGCTTTGGCCGGCGTGGTGAGCACCAGGCGACGTGAGCCCGTAAAGTCCGTAACGAAGTACGCCTTGACCCGCGGGAAGTAGGGTTGGATGGCCTTTCCCAGCGTCCGCACGTCGTTCCGTCGCGACGCAGTGACCATGATCTTCGACTTCCGAAACGCCAGGGTGACTTGTGCGATCAGCCAGTCCCGCTGCATGTCGCTGGAATAACGGATGATACCCCGACGCGATTGCCGCAAAAAGCGCAGGAACCCTTCATCGATCGGCAAGCCGTACTTTTTCAAAGACTCCAATTTGGGACTTCGGATGCGTCGCAAAGGGCTCCTCCGCCTATCGGCCTTTTTGATCCGGATCCCGTGCCGTGTGAGCCACTCCTTCACAATTGGCTCGAAACCCGAGAAGCAGCGACAGTAGGGGCCGTTGTTATCAGATTCGACGTCGCAAAAGTACGACAGCGATCGCTGGAGTCCGTCCGCATTCACGTCGTAAATCAGTTCGGGAATTCTCAGCAGGTCGGTGAGTTCGGGAATCTCAGGCTGGATGTACAAGAAGAGCGGGTCACGACGCAGGAGGACCGTTGCGGGGAGGTTGCGGATCATCGTCAGTGACCTTTCTGCGAAGTGTACGACCTCACGCCGTGCGTGGTGCGAATTCGACAGCGGGACTGCATTATCAAAACCGGTTTTGTAAAACGAGCTTCACTCTGCGCGTGGCAAGGTAACCGATCGGGACCGAGTCGAGGATCTCAGCCAAATGAAAGCGACACAACTCCTCATCGTCTGGAAGATCGGCCGCGACAGCCTCGTTGCACTGCCGCCGGAGGAGCTCCGCTATGGCAACACCAGGACCGCCCTTCACAAGGAGATCAAGCGACTCAAAGCCAAGTTTGGCAAGCGCCTCCCCCTGAAACCCGGGATCGACACGGTTCCCAAACTTCGCCGGATCGCGAGCCAATACACCGAGGCCCAGATCCGACAATGGGCCATTCGGGTCCAGGCGGCCGGCGCGACGTTCAAGCCGACACACCTCATCCGGTTGCTCGGCGTCGTCGATCGTGCGAAACGTGACCGGCTGATGGAACGCACCATTCGACACCGTTGGTCCATCAAGCGTCTCGCTGTGGAGATTCAGGGCTCACGCGGTTCACGACGATCTCATGTCGGCCGCAAGCCGTACATTCCGAACAGCCGTCGTGCGTGCGTCAACGCTCTGCATCGCGAGATCGAGTCATGGCTGCGTTGGACTGCGAACGCGTCAGCACGTCTTTCCGGACCGATTCGGGCGAAGCTCAGCGCGATCGAACCGGAAATGCTGGCCCTTCTGAACGCTATCAATCCCGTGGCGTTGTCGTGACGACATGAACATGACAATATGCGTGTACGTTGTCGGCAACGGAGGACTTCAGTGGGCGGCAGGCTTTGGCGTGACGCGAGCGGTCGCCTGACCTGCGACCGGTCGGATGTGGGAGCCGCAAGCTACCCGGCGGTCTGCCACGCCATCGCGGAGGCGTATGGCCTGGCCCCGGTCAGCGAACTGGTTGTCGGGGCGGACCAGATGTACCGAGACTTTGGCCGCGGTCGTGAGGTGGTCGGCCTGGACTGGGACATCTGGATGGGATTCATGGTCGTCGCCAAGTCGGCGGCGGCCGAGCCACTGGTCGCGGACATTGCAGAGTGGCTGGGGTCGAACGCAGTCGCCGTATGAACCACTGCACCGGACCCGGCAGGCACCGGGCGAGAATCAAAACCACAACCACCAGAGGGGTCATCATTGGCAGCCACGGTTTGGAAGAGTGAGGCGGCCCGCGGCCGGCTCGAGGCGTGGTTCAGCCGGTTCCGGGACCGCATCCCAAGCCCAGTCGAAACCTGTGATGTGCCGACGCGGCACGGGCTGAGCCACGTCTTGCTCACTGGCCGCATCGACGGGTCGCCAATGACAGGGTCGCCGCCTCGCGGACCAGGTTGCATGGCGGGCACGAAGCACCATTACCCTTGACGGCCACGGACCCGCGCCGACTTGGATATGATGGCAGAACAATCCACGGCCCGCGCCCCGTTCACGCCCACCAGGGGCCGCTCGCGGCGCGCCCGTTGCATGGATTCTTTCGGCCCGCGGAGGGCATAGCGAGCTTCTCATAGTCCGCGTCTTGAACTTTCATGAAAGGTTGGTCTTCAATGGTCCACCGTATCCTCTTTCTTCTGCTCCTCGCCATGGGCGCGTTCACGGGTTCGTTCGCCGCTAGTGGCCAGCCAATCAATCCACTCAGCCCGCAAGCCAAGGGCGATCCACCTACGCTCGACCGGACGGTTCTGCCGATCCCGGAACCGAAACTCCCGCTCAGCACCACGCTCGACGCCCGGGACGCAAAGGCTCCGCCGCGGTTCCAGGTCAAGGCACCCGAGAAGGCACCGAACGTCCTGATTATCCTGATCGACGACATGGGCTTCGGACAGTGCAGCGCCTTCGGTGGGCCGATCCACATGCCGACGACCGAGAAGCTGGCGAAGAACGGGCTGCGGTACAACAAGTTCCACACCACCGCCCTGTGCTCGCCGACCCGGTCCGCGCTGCTGACCGGCCGCAACCACCACGTCGGCAACATGAGCTCGATCACCGAGACCGCGACCGCGTTTCCCGGCGCGACCGGGAAACGCCCCAACAGCGTCGCGCCACTCGCCGAGATGCTGCGGCTCAACGGCTACAGCACGGCCGCGTTCGGCAAGTC
>JBGSSZ010000440.1:0-13398 GCA_041736785.1 Limnoglobus sp. | reverse complement strand
CGGCCAACAACTGCGCCGGCTCGTTCAGCTACCTGACCCGCTAAAGCGGCAGCGCGACCGGGCTCCGCAGCCCGGTCGCCCACTGCGTGGCGCGAAACGCCAGCGTTTCCGCTCCGACCGTCGGATAATGCCCTATAATATCCGACACGACTACGTCTGCGGCGGAGCTCACCACGTGAAGAAGGCGATCATCAGCGACATCCACGGCAACCTCGAAGCCTGTGAGGCGGTGCTCGCGGATATCGCCTCACAAGGCATCACCGAAATCTACTGCCTCGGCGACGTGGTCGGCTACGGGCCCAATCCGCGCGAATGCGTTGACAAAGTCATGTCCTGCAAGCTCGTCCTCCTCGGCAACCACGATCAGGGGGCGATGTTCGATCCCGACGGCTTCAACCAGAGCGCCGAACGCGCCATCTTTTGGACCCGCTCGCAACTCGAGCAGTCGAGCGAAGCCCGGGCGGTCCGCGAGAAGCGCTGGGACTTCCTCGCCGAGCGACCCCGCAGCCACCGCGAAGACGGTGGCTATCTCTTCGTCCACGGCAGCGCCCGGAACCCGCTCAACGAATATGTCTTCCCCGAAGACATTTACAACCAGCGCAAGATGGAGCGGATCTTCGCCCTCGTCGACAAGTACTGCTTCCAGGGGCACACGCACGTGCCGGGCGTCTTCACGGAAAGCATGCAGTTCCTCAGCCCCGAGGACATCGAACACACCTACAAACTCGACGGCCGCAAGACGCTCTGCAACGTCGGTAGTGTCGGCCAGCCACGCGACGGCAACAAGAAAGCTTGCTATGTGGTGCTCGAAGACGATGTGATTACGTATCGCCGCATTGACTACGACTGGACCGTGACTCGCGACAAGATCTATGCGATCCCCGACCTCGACAATTTCCTCGGCGACCGCCTCGGCGAAGGCCGCTGATTCACAAGTCTGAGCAAGTGCGATTCCCTTGCTTGCGCTGCGGACTGGTCGATCGGTGACTCAACCCGTCCATTGCTTTCGCTGCCGCGACGATGGGATGTTGAGTGCCTCGCGATACTTCGTCACCGTGCGGCGGGCGATCGTCAGGCCGGCACCCTTGAACAACTCCACGATCTCCTCATCACTCAGCGGCTTGGCCTTGCTCTCGGCGGCGATGAATTCGGTCAGCTTCTGACGGATCGTCTCCCACGCGACATCCACACCGGTCTCGGCGTTGCGGGTGCCGCCGCCGAAGAACCGCTTGAGCGGAAACACGCCGCGCGGCGTCTGCACCCACTTGTCGTCGACCGCACGGCTCACCGTCGTCACGTGCACGCCTACCTTTTCCGCGATCTGCTCCATCTTCAGCGGCTTGATGAACTCCGGGCCACTGTCGAGGAACGCTTTCTGGTGTTCGATGATCTCCCGCGTCACGTTGATGAGCGTCCGCCGTCGCTGCTGGATCGCGTCGAGCAGCCACTCGGCGGATTGCAACTTCTTCTTGAGAAACTCGCGCGTCTTGGGGTCGTTAGCTTTGTCCTTGGCCATCTCGTAGTAGCGCCGCGGAATGCGGATGCTCGGCTCCCAATCCTCGCTGAGCCGAATGTCGAATGTGCCCTCGTCGGTGCGTTCAACAAGGACATCGGGCACCACGTACCGCGTGTTGGTCGGGGTGAACTTCGCGCCGGGCTTGGGGTCGAGACGTTTGAGCTCTTCGATGGTCTCCTGAATCGCTTCGAGATCGCAGCCGGTCTTTTTCTGGATGGCCGGGAGGCGGTTGTACGCCACGTCTTCGAGATGGTTTTGGATGAGGATCTTGAGCAGTTCGGGATGCTCGAAGTCGTCGTCGACCTGGAGCAGCAGGCATTCCTTGGTGTCGCGGGTACCGACGCCGGCGGGGTCGAGGTTCTGCACGTTGAAGATCGCGTCTTCGACATCCGCGAGCGGGACGACGGTACCGGTCATGGTCTCCCAGTTGCGGGCGATCTCTTCGGTTGTGATCGGCCGCGGGACTTTCTCGGAGTCGTGGTTGAGCAGATAACCGTTGTCGTCGAGCAGCGAAATCACAAACTCGGTGAGTGCAGCTTCCGCCTCGTCGAGTTCGAGATACGCAAGCTGCTCCTTCAGGTGATCCTGCAGGGTGATCGGCGCGGTGGCGAGGTTCTGCATCGCGTCGAGGCGACTCTCGCCGAGTTCGTCGGTGTAGGCACGGCTCGGGCGGTGTTCCTCGTTGAAGTGGTTGTCCCAGTCCTTGTTGAGTTCTTCGAGCCGGTTGAATTCGACGTCGCCGGTCTCGTCGTGCTTGAGCGGGGCGTCGGCGTTGAACTCCGTTTCCGGGGCCTCGTCGGCAGCTTTGCCCGACTTCAATTCGAGGACGGGGTTCTCCTGCAGTTCCTGCTCGATCTTCTCCTGAAGCGCCGCCAGTGGCATCTGCAGGATCTCCATGGACTGAATCATGCGGGGCGCCAGCGTCATCTGCTGACTCATCCGCATGTCCATTCCCATGCCCATCCGCATGCCGCTCATCTCTTCTCCTTAAAATCCGATCTGGTAGCCGCAGGCTTCAGCCTGCGGAGTTTCGTGATTCCGCAGTCTAAAGCCTGCCGCTACCGGGACACTCCTAATAAGTCCGACGGCCTTCGAGGGCATCGGAAAGTATTTGCGAATTCACCAGTTCCAGTGATGCTCCCGAGGGCAATCCGCGTGCCAGTCGTGTCACGCTGACACCGCTGCCGTTCAAAGCGTTCGATACCAGCAGCGCGGTGCCGTCGCCTTCGAGCGTCGGGCTGGTGGCGAGGATCACTTCGCGGACCCCGCCACGTCGGACACGATTGGCCAACGGCGCGATGCTGAGCTTCTCCGGGCCAACGTTTTCGAGTGGAGCGAGCCGACCGCCGAGCACATGATAGAGCCCGCGAAACGATCCCGCCCGCTCGAAGAGGCCCACATCCCGCGGCGTCTCGACCACGCAGATGATCGCGGCATCGCGACGCGGGTCGGAGCAGATCGGGCAGACCTCGCCTTCCGTGAGATTGAAGCACTCGCGACAAGGCGTCACTTTTTCCACCACGCCGCGGAGGCTCTCGGCAAGCTCGGCGGCCACGTCGCGATGACCCAGCAGCAGGAAGTGGGCGATGCGGTCGGCGCTCTTCGGGCCGATGCCGGGGAGCTCCGTCAAAGCCGCGTTCAGCCGCTCGATTGCTCCGATCACAGGCAGCCCGTTGGTCCGCATCAGTTCACACCACCGAGCTGGCCCAACATGCCCGGCGGCAGGCCGAGGTTCTCGGTCATCTTGGAGGTCTCTTCCTGAATCTTCTCGCGGACCTTGTTGAATGCCGCATTCGTGGCTGCAGCGATCAGGTCTTCAAGCATCTCGCGATCGTTGAGGCCCATCGCCTCTTCGCTGATCTTCACGTTCTGCACTTCCATGCGGCCGTTGACTTTCACGGTGACGTAGTCCATCCCGGCGACGCCTTCCGCAGTGATACTGCCGATCGAGGCCTGGAATTTCTGCATCTCCTCCTGAATCTTCCCCTTGTTGCCGAGGAGGCTCATCATGCTGCCGAGTTCTTTGAACATCGTCTATTCCTCTGCGTCGTCGCTGGCGGCGACAGTCACGGGCGAAAAGCCGTCGTCGAGTTTGACGAGTTGGGCTCCGAGCACGTCCGCGGCTTTCTTGAACAGCGGCAGGCTCATCAATTCCTGGTTCCGGCTCACCCCCGATGGCGGCGGTGGCGACTTCACTTCTGTCCCAGTTGAGGCGGCAGGAGCGTCGAGGAGTTCGACGATCACCCGCCAGTCCTGCCCGGTCCGTTTCCGGAGTGCCGCGGTCATCAGACCGATCGAACGGTCGTCGCGGCAGCTTTCGTACGCCGAACTATACCCATTCGCGAATCGAAAAGCCAGCGCATTTGGCCCAAGAATTGCTGGGATACCCGCTTTATCAAGCGAAGCTCCCTTCATCGGCCCCAATTCCGCCTTGAGATAGTCAGAGAGCTGTTGCGGCTCCGACGAGAGAATCGCCGGCGAAGACAAAATGTCAGCCGCGGCGGGCGCTGTCAGAGAGTTTTTTTTTGAAGTGTCTGCCAGCAGGACTGTTGGTTTTGCCGAGGTCGCCGGCACTCCGCTCAGCAGCCCCGCCACCGACACCATGTCTTCCAAGAGTGCCAAGCGCACGATGGCCATTTCCAGCAGTGTGCCCACATGCAGGCTGCCGCGGCTGCGAGTCTTTGCGGTGGTCAGCACATCGAGCCCGGCGAGCACGGTGTCGAGATTGGTCCCGGCCGCGTGGGCCTTCAGCTTGTCCTGGAACGTGGGTGAGCCGGGGAGGTCGGCGTAGCTCGGCCCCGCCGCGAGAATCAGCATCAGGCCGCGCCAGTAGTCGATGATCTGATCGAGGAGTTCGCCAATCTGCAAGCCGCGTTCGGCGAATGCCTGCACCGCTTCGAGTGCACCCTTGGCGTCTTTCCTGAGAATGAGATCGGCAAGCTCCGCGATGCGTTCGTCGCCGGCGGTGCCGAGCAGAGCGTGGACCTTTTCCGCGGTGAGCGTCCCCTCGGCGAACGCCAGCATCTGATCGAGCAGCGACTGCGAATCGCGCATGGAGCCGCCGGCCCGCTGAGCGAGGATGTGCAAAGCGTCGTCGTCCGCTTGCAACTTCTCGTGCCGGACGATGTTCTTGAGAGCCTCGAAGATCTTCGCCGCCCGCACGTTGGCGAAGTCGAATCGCTGGCACCGCGACAGGATCGTGACCGGGATCTTGTGCGTCTCGGTGGTGGCGAGGATGAACTTCACATGCGCGGGTGGTTCCTCCAGTGTCTTGAGCAGCGCATTGAACGCGCCCGGGCTGAGCATGTGGACTTCGTCGATGATGTAGATCTTGTAGCGGGCTCGTGTGGGGCGGAAGCCGACGTTCTGCCGCAGGTCACGGACTTCTTCGACTTTGTTGTTGCTGGCACCGTCGATTTCGAGCACATCGACATCGTCGCCGCTCATGATGCCTTTGCAGATTTCGCACTGATCGCACGGCGTGGGTGTGGGGCCTTTCTCGCAGTTGAGGCACTTGGCCAGAATGCGGGCGGTGGAGGTCTTACCTGTGCCGCGGGCCCCGGTGAAGAGATAAGCGTGCGCGACGCGGCCCGACACAAGCGCGTTGGTCAGCGCATTGGCCACATGCTCCTGACCGATGAGGTCGCGGAGTTGCTGCGGCCGATACCGCCGTGCGACCACGGTGTATTCGCTCTTCATACCGATCAGACTAGCGACGTTTCGCAGCAGCGTCGCGAACCGTACTATCACTTCATGATTCTTTCCTACGATCGCGGGACCATCGTCGTGGATGCGGGGCTTGATCTGCCCGGCGTGCTTGTCGATCGCCGCACCGGGGAGCATCGCGCTCCAGGTCACTATTACCGCGCTATCGTCGAGCATCTCCTCGCCAACAGGATTCCTTACACCGACAACGCCCGTGGCTGGGACAACGCCGGGACTGGCTGGCAGCTCAAAGTGGAGCGCGTGCCCTTCCCGCATCAGAGTGAAGCGGTCGAGGCCTGGTGGGCCGCCCGCAAACGCGGCTGCGTCATTCTGCCCACGGGCACGGGGAAGAGCTACGTCGCGATCCTCGCCATCGCCAAAGCCAGCCGCCCGACGCTGATCGTCGTGCCGACGCTCGACCTCATGCGGCAGTGGCACGACCAACTCGGCGAATACTTTGGCATGGAGATCGGCCTCGTCGGCGGCAACGAATACAACTTCCAGCCGATCACCGTCACCACCTACGACTCCGCCTACCGCCACGTCGACCGCTGGGGGAATAAGTATGGCCTGCTCATTTTCGATGAGGTGCATCACCTGCCCGGGCCGACCTATCTCGAAGCGGCCATCGCGTCGATCGCGCCTTTCCGCCTGGGCCTGACTGCGACGCTCGAACGCCAGGATGGCGGCGAGTACGTGCTGCACGATCTGGTTGGCCCGCTGGTCTATCGCCGTGAGATTCAGGAGCTCAGCGGCGATTATCTCGCGGAGTATGAGACGCGGCGGGTCTACGTCGATCTCACCGACGCCGAGCGGGAACGCTACACCGTCTGCCGTGAGCACTATCGCCGCTTCCTCTTCGAGAGCGGCGTCAGCCTCAGTGGCTCGAACGGCTGGGGCCGCTTCGTGATGGAGGCGAGCAAGACCCCGCAGGGCCGTGAGGCGTTGAAAGCCTGGCGCGAGCAGAAGCACATCGAGCGCGCCGGCGAAGGCAAATTCCGCGAACTCGACAGAATTCTCGCGCGACACGCCAGCGAGCGGACGCTGATCTTCACCGCGGACAATGCGACCGTTTACAAGATCGCACGGAAGCACCTCGTGCCGCCGATTACGCATCAGACGAAGACAAAGGAGAGAAAGCAGATCCTCGAACGCTTCCACAGCGGCGAGTACACCATCGTAGTGACAAGTCAGGTGCTGAATGAAGGCGTGGATGTGCCCGCAGCGGCGGTGGGCATCGTGCTGAGTGGTACTGGCAGCACGCGCGAGAATGTGCAGCGACTCGGCCGCATCCTCCGCAAGCACGGCGACAAGCAGGCCATCCTGTACGAAGTCGTCGCCCGCGGCACCGGCGAAGAATTCACCAGCGACCGCCGCCGCCAGCACGGGGCGTTTGGATAATGCTCACCGGCAACCTGCTGCGTGTGAAATACTACAAGTCCGCGGTGCGGCCGCAGTGGCTCGACGCCCGCGATCCGCAGTGGCTCGCCGCCGCGGAAGATCTCCGCAGCCTCTATCGCGACGCCGTGCAGAAGACCCGCAGCGAGGTGCAGAGCGACGTCAACGAACTCATCGCCGATTCGCCGACTGTGCTCGTGCTGCAGGGGTTGGCCAAGTTGCTGGACGACCGTTGCGAATACGAGACGGTCGCGGAGAAACCACCCGACGAGGTTCGCGAAGTCGCGTTCCGGGCCAGTGCCATCCATCGCGCGGCGATGACCGCCAGCAGCGGTACGTTTTCACGTGATGAAGTGATCCGTGCCGTCAGCGACGAACTCACGCTCACGCCGCACGAAGTCGAGACGCTGCTCTTCGCCGACCTGAAAGATGAGCAGAGAATCCACTCTTTCGAGGACATCACGCCCGAGCAACTGCTCGATCGCTACAACGTCGCACTCGCACAATCGGTGCTCTTGAAAAGCGTCGGCGTCGAAGTGAAAGTCTGGGGCGATAGCCCGGCCCGCTACCGGCAACTCTTCCGCGCCATCCGCTTTCGACGTCTCATCGCGACAATCCGCGAAGCACCCGGCAACGCGTTTCACATCCGCATCGACGGCCCGCTTTCGCTCTTCAGCGCGACGCAAAAGTACGGCCTGCAACTCGCACTGTTTCTGCCCGCGCTGCTGCACTGCAAGGCGTTCGAGTTGCGAGCCGAACTGCGCTGGGGGACCGAGCGAAAGGAGAAAGTCTTCGAGCTTTGTGCTGCCGACGACTTGCGTTCTCACACGGCCGACTTCGGGACTTATCGCCCGAAGGAGTTTGAACTGTTCGCGGACAGCTTCCGCAGCACCGTCAGTGACTGGACGCTGGCGGACGAGCCGCTGCCGGTGACGCTCCCCGATGGCGTGTGGGTGCCCGACTTCGCGCTGACGCACATGCCGAGCGGCACGATCGTTTACCTCGAGCTTTTCGGCTACTGGCGCGCGGTCGATCTCGCGAAGCATGTGGCCCGGCTCGAGCAGCATCTGCCCGGTCGCTTTCTCGTCGCCGCGTCGCAGCAGTATCGCACCGACGATGAAAGCGATTCGGTTCCCGCGAGCGTCGTTCACTACAGGCGCACACCGTCGGCGGAGCAGATCGCCAAAGCGGCGCTTGCGCAAATTCGAAATGCGGAGTGATTCGTCATGACATCGCTGCCGGATTCGGTTATCTTCTCTGGTGTTCTGAATTTGGAATTGAGGAATCGATGAGCACGTTCTCCCGACGCACATTTTTGCAGACCGGTGCCGCACTCTCGCTCACTGCAGCTAGCTACAACCGCGTGCTCGGTGCCAACGACGCTCTCAGCCTCGGCGTCATCGGCGCCGGTAACCGCGGCAAGAGTGTGCTCACCGAAGCGCTCAAGCTCAAGCACAACTGCGTCGCACTTGCAGACGTCGCCAAGTTCCGCCTCGCGAAGCTCAGCGCGTTCATCGAAGACGACTACGCCCAGGACAAGCCCGAGCACTACGCCGATCACCGTCGGCTACTGGATCAGAAGGGTGTGGACGCGGTCATCATCACCGCGCCCGATCACCAGCATCGCGATCTGCTGATCGCAACGATGACCGCAGAGAAAGACGCGTACATCGAGAAACCACTGACGCGGAGCATGGACGAAGGCAAGGAGATGATCGAAGCCGTGCGCACGGCCGGCAAGATTGTGCAGGTCGGCAATCAGCGCCACAGCGGTGGTCACTGGAAACGGGCTCGCGATGTCGTGCAATCGAATGACTTCGGCGACCTCGTATGGGCGAAGGTCTGGGACTGCCGCAACTGGATCAAGCGAGATCCCTTTGCCGTGCCCAGCAGCTTCAGCAAGGAGGATGCGAAGAGCGTCGACTGGGATGCGTTCCTCGGTCGGGCTCCGAAGCGCGAGTTCAATCCCGTGCGCTATTGGTCCTGGCGCTGGTACTGGGACTACGCCGGCGGACTGATGACCGACATCGGCGCTCACCAGCTCGATATCGTGCAATGGCTCGGCAACGTCGATGCTCCCAAGTCCGTCGTCGCCAACGGCGGCAACTATCACTTCAAGCACTGGGAAACGCCCGATGTGATTCACGGCGTCTGGGACTACGGCAAGTTCGTCGCCACCTTCGCGGTCGAGTTCGTCAATGGTGCCGACGGCGTCGGGGCCGCGTTCTACGGTACCAAGCAGACCCTCATCGCCGACGCCACCAGCGAGATCCGCGTCTACGACAACATCGATCCGATCAAGGCCGACTCGAAGCCAATCAGCAGTTGGAAGGTGGAAAACGAGACACCGCTGCACGTCAAGAACTGGCTCGAGTGCTGCGTGAACCGCAAGGAACCGAACAGCCCGATCGAGCTCGGCAACCGCGTTATCACCGCGGCCCACCTCGCAAACCTCAGCTACCGCACCGGCAAGAAGATCTACTGGGACGCCGAACGCGAACAGGTGATCGGGAGTTAGGTTCGCACTGCGAGGCTGTCATGCTGATCTTCGAGAAGGCTCCGTTCCCCGCGTGTCATGCATCGACGATCGTCGAAGTTGCTGCAGGCCGATTTCTCGCGGCGTGGTTCGGCGGCACGGACGAAGGCGCGAACGACGTGCAGATCTGGGCCAGCGAATTCGACGGCACCAAGTGGAGCGTACCGCAAGTGCTCGCGTCCGAGTCGGGGCAGCCGTGCTGGAATCCGGTGCTTTTTGTCACTCCCAAGAGTGAACTGGTGCTGTGGTACAAAGCGGGTTCAAACCCGATGTCGTGGACGGGCTATGTCCGCCGCAGCAGCGACCAAGGCAAGTCGTGGTCGAAACCGGCAATGCTCCCGGCAGGTCAGTATGGCCCGGTGCGGGCGAAGCCGCTTGCGCTATCGAGCGGCACTATCCTCGCGCCGACCTCGGTGGAGAGTCACCGCTGCTGGACGCCGTATGTCGATCGGTCGGTCGACGATGGCCGCACCTGGCTTCGGTCGAATGCCTTCGGCGTGCCGGAGAAACCGGGGCAGATCCAGCCGACGATCGTGGAACTGAAATCGGGCACGCTGTTGGCTCTGATGCGGTCGAAGGAGCCGCGGGCGATCTGCCGCTCGACGAGTGCCGACAGCGGTGCGACCTGGACTGCCGCAGAGCCGACCACGCTGCCTAACAACAGCAGCGGCATCGACATGGTGAACGCGGGTGCTGAGCTCTTTCTGATTCACAATCCCGTGACGAAAGGCCGCACACCGCTGCGAGTGAGCAAGTCGAGTGATGACGGCGCGACGTGGACAACGGTGAAGGATCTGGAGTCGGAAGAGGGTGAGTTCTCATATCCCGCGATGATCCTCGGCCGCGACGGCAAACTGCACATGACCTACACGTGGAACCGGACACACATCAAATACGAAGTGCTGGCAATTTGAAAGAGCGACCGACGAAAAATCCTTAATCCTTATGCTCATCGCTGTCCGTAGCAGGTTCGAGCTCGCGGATGATCCTGCGTGCGAGATTCTCTTTGATTTCTCGATGTCGTGGAACAGCCTGACAATTGCCCGTTGATGGCTGCAGATACCAGTCGTGCTTGGCACCATGCCGGATTAACTCACATCCGGCTGCCTGAAGTTTTCGAATGAGATCGAGACGCTTCACGTGACGACCATCTCGCCGACGCGGCGGACACTGGGGATTGTTCCGCTTGTGAGATCGAGGTAGAGATCCTTGAGATGCTCGATCAAGTCATCAAGCGATTCGCCCTGGGTCCAGTAATCGGGATACTCCTGCAAATAGCCGAGCCAGGCATCGGTTTCCTGCCAGTAGACGTATTTCAATTTGGCCATCATCTGACTCACGGCGGACATCGCATTATTGCAGCGGCGACCCGGCTTGGCTAGGCCTTGCCAGCGACGATGACGATCGGCCGATTGGCTTCGTTCGGCTCCGTGCGGCGGATCAGATCGCGCACCATCCACGGCACATTGCCCTCGCCGAAGAGCAGGAATCCAAAGCTCACACTCAGCGGGCTTTCGTCGCTCCAGCCGAAGTGAATCTCCGGCGGGCGGCCGACCTTCGCCATCTCGAGTGCCACGCTCGCCAGCGTGTGCGCAATACTCGCGGCGTCGGTGATCTTCATCACGAATTTGCCTTCCTCCTGGCGGATCGAGATGATCGGATCATTCACAAACTCGCTCGAATCCGAGACCTCGACTTCGATGAAGACCACCATCAAATCGCGCGGGATGCGGTGCTCGCGGCGGATCTGACTCTCTTTCTGTGCCAGCGTGCGGCGGCCCGGGCGGTGCGGCACCAGGATCGTCAACTCGAGGTGCCGGATCGTGTCCCAGAGCAGCTTGGTCTCCACGTCGGCCATTTGAAAGCCGCCGAAGCGCAACTCGCGCGCTCTTGAGATGCGCGACACGAGCGATGTCGCCAGGATCACCACAATGAAAATCAGCGAGATGAAGAAGCCCTGGAAGCCCTTCTCGACTTCGTTGACGATGGTGGTGTAGACGAAAACCGCAGTGATGGCGGAGAACCGCCAGGAGAGCCGCCGATGCCAGGGCCCTTCGCGCTGGCGGTAGACATCGATCACCGAGGCGAGGCAGGCGCTGGTCATCAGCACGAGAACGCCGGTGGCATAAGCACCGCCCTGGGCGTCGACGCTGGCGCGGAACAGGATCGTGACGATGAAGTTGATGGCAGTGAAGAGCAGTACGAGCGGACGCACCGCGTGCGCCCACGCGGGTGCCATGCCGTAGCGTGGCAGATACTGCGGCACGAGGTTCAAGAGGCCGACCATCGCGCTGGCCCCGGCGAACCAGAGGATCACGATCGTGCTCAAGTCGTAGATCGTGCCGAAGATGGGCCCGAACCACGGGCAGACATCGCGGGCGATCGCCGATTCGCCGTGGGCGATGTACGCCAAAGCCCGGCCCGCCGCAGGCTTCTTGGGCCAAAGCTCCGGCTTGTCGATCGGATTGCCCTTCGCGTCCACAGGTACGTCGCCGTTCGCGGCCACCGGTGTGATCTCCGCCGGGCTGATCAGCACAGCCACCACCATTGACGACGTCAGCAGCAGCACCGACATGATCACCGCCGCCGTGATCAGCAGCTTGCGGGTGTTAGCGATGCGGGCCCGCGGTTGGCGCGGATCGTCGTTTTTCGAGCCCCGCACATGCGGCATGACGGCCGCACCGGTCTCAAAGCCGCTGAGCCCGAGCGCCAGCTTCGGAAAGAGCAGCATGCAGACCCCGGCCACGGCAAAGAGCCCGCCCCCTGCGGTCCCGAGCGGATTGTGCGGCAAATGCCACTGACCGCTCCGCACCGTCTCCCACCAGTGCGACACCATTTCGGGATGCAGTCGCAGGTAGTCGAGTCCGTAGCCGATGACGATCAGATTGAGCGTGATGTAGACGGCGACGATGATGGTGGCGATGCCGATGACTTCGCGGAAGCCGCGGAGGAACATGCCGCCGAGCAGTGCGAGGAGAAAGAGCGTGACCGCGATGAGTTGGAAGGTCGCCGGGTCGCCGTGCTCCGGTCGCCAGGGCCAGTTGGGATTTTCGACGAGGTGCAAGGCGGCGTCGGCGGCGGAGAGCGTCTTGGTAATGACGAAACCCGTGGTGGCGAAGCCGAGCAGCACGAGCACGAGCACTTTGCCGGTCCAGCCGCTGACGAGGTTCGCCAGCATGCCGATGGAGCCTTGCCCGGTGAAGGATCGCCCGGCGACGTAGCAGTAGACGGGGAGCGCGCCGAAGAGCGTGACGAAGACGAGCACGACCGTGGCGAGGGGTGCGAGCACGCCGGCATTCTGCACAGCGATCGCCGGCTGATAGCCCAGCGTGGAGAAATAATCCACGCCGGTCAGGCACATCACCCAGAGCCAAAACGATTGATGCGGCGCAGCATGCGCGGGAGGTGAGGCAGGCGTGGTCATCGGGATTGGTGAGAAGCGGCGATCCGAGTACTCCGCGTACAGCCGAGTCGAACGGATCGCCAGTGGGCAGCCGCCCAGGAGACGGCTGGCCCCAAACCTTAAGACTTAATTATAGAAGCTCCCCGCGGGCCGGGGTGAGGAAACGGCGAAGGTTGTTACTTCCGCTTCGCTTCGCTGCTCATGATGACGATCCACTTGCCGTCTTCGCCTTGCATGGAGCTGGTGAAGACTTTGGTGTCCTTGTCCTTCAGCTCCATGACATCCTTGAACTTGGCTGGCTTGCCATTGACCGGGCTCGGGCCTTCAGCATTGAGCGTGAGCACCTTGCCCGCGGCGTCGAGGGTGCCTTCATACTTCCACATGTGGCCGCAGACATTGTCGACCCAGGTGCCGACGTACTGCTTCTTGTCGGGGTCGTAGCCAATGGTCATGATTCCTTTCATCTCCATGCCGCCGAAGTTGCCGTTGATGTTGGTGATGCACCAGAAATCGCCGAGCATTTTGGAGGATTCGGTGCCGCTGCATTTGCTGGGCTTGCCGGGCTCCATGAAGCATTCGCCGGTGGTAGTCCACTCGCCGGCACACTGCTTGAGCCACTCGTGCTCTTTGGTCGGTGCGGGCAACTGCGGCGGCTGGGCGTAGGCAACGACGGACATGAGAAACAGACATGCGAGCGTTTTCATGAGACTCTCCGATGGTTCCCCGAGAGGGGAGATGGTGAATGGTGAACCGGCACTGTTTTGGGTAGTCAGGTCATAGACCACAGGCAAGTCCTGGCCAGTTGTTTGGAGCTCTCGCCCCCGAAGCTGTGGCGCAGGG
>JBGSSZ010000402.1:0-2382 GCA_041736785.1 Limnoglobus sp. | reverse complement strand
CGAACGTGCTGGTGAATCAACACTTCTACCACCGCAAAGCCGCCGAGCCTTCAACTCAGTGAGAAATACGGGCTAAGGTGAAGTGGCGGTGTTGTGTAGAACAACGGGTACCCAAGTGCCGGGTGCCGGTCCTGTGGACTCTGCGGACTCTATCAGGCTTGGCGACGCCGATCGAACTGAAATCGCTCGGCGTGCGTCGTTGGTAATGTCGATTGAAGTGTGTTTCCGTCTCGGTTCACCCCCGAAGAGACTTGCTATGCCCCGTCGTCGTACCCGTGCTCCGCTCGCCGTTGCCGAACTCGAATCGCGGCTGGCGCCGAGCAATACTCCTCCGGTCCTGGTTCGCGACATCAACCCAGGAAGCGGCGGATCGAATCCCCAAGAAACTGTGCTGGTGAACGGCACACTCTTTTTCAGTGCCGTCGACCAGCCGGGGATCACAGGTTACGAACTTTGGGCCAGCGACGGGACCTCCACCGGCACCCGGCTCGTCCGCGACATCAATACTTTCGGCAGCGGTTCTGGCTCGTATCCCAGCGAACTCACCGAAGTCAACGGCAAGCTCTTCTTCACTGCTACCGGTGCTGAGGGTAACGAACTCTGGACCAGCGACGGTACCAGTGCCGGTACCGTGCTCGTCAGCGACATCAACGCCATGTTCGGGTCGTATCCCCGCGGCCTCACCAATGTGAACGGCACGCTCTTCTTCACGGCCAATGACGGCGGTAATGGCTACGAACTCTGGGCCAGCGACGGCACCGCGACCGGCACCCGGCTCGTCCGCGACATCGGCGCCGGACAATTCTCCGGTGCGGGAAGTGTTCCCGGGGTCAACGTCGGTGGCGTGTTCTTCTTCCCCGCGCAGGAATTCGCACCTTGCGGCATCGGCTTCGGTTACGAACTCTGGAAAAGCGACGGCACCAGCGCGGGTACCGTGCTCGTTCGCGATATCAACGCCACCAGCTACTACGGCGGCTCCGACCCAAAATATCTCACGGCATTCCAAGGCGCGCTCTTCTTCTCGGCCAACGACGGAACCCAAGGCAACCAGGTCTGGACCAGCGATGGCACCAGTGCCGGTACGCAACTGCTCAACCTCATCAACCCCTCCGGGCCGAGCGATCCGGCACAATTCACCGCCGTCGGCAACTCGCTCTATTTCAGCGCCACGGATGGCGTCAACGGGCCGGAACTCTGGAAAACCGACGGCACCAGCGCGGGCACGGCAATTGTGCAGGACATCAATCCCGGATCCGCCGGCTCAGATCCCAGAAGTCTGGCAAACGTTGGCGGCATGCTGTTTTTCTCCGCTAACGATGGCACTAGCGGTCGCGAGCTTTGGAAATCCGATGGCACCTCCGGCGGCACACTGCTCGTGGCGGACATCACCAGCAGCCCGTACAACTCGGAAATCAATTACATCACGGACGTCGACGGCATCGCCTACTTCGCACTCGGAACGGCCGATTTGCCGAGCGAGCTTTACCGCAGCGACGGCACCTCAGCAGGTACCACGCTCATCGACCTCGACCCCAATTCGGCCTCCGATCCCTTCGGGCTCGTCGCGGATGGACAACGGCTCTACTTCAGCGGCTTCCGCCCCGACGTCGGCCGCGAACTCTTCTCGCTGCTCGAAGACAACACGCCACCAACGATCAGCGTCATCGACTCCGCCGACATCGACGGCAGCTATTACACCGGCGAGACCGTCTCTATCAGACTCACGTTCTCCGAGCCAGTCGTCCTCGATGACAACAGCGGTGCCGGCGCGCTGCTCATCACGCTCGACACCGGCGTAACCATCGGCATCGGCAACTTCACCGGCTCTGATATTGAAGTCTTCTACAACATCGGACCCGGTGAGCAGAGCTCGGATCTGAACGTGATCAGCATCTCGCTTGTCAATGGAGCCACGCTGCGGGATGCCGTCGGCAATGATGCGATTCTCACGCTGCCGCTGCAGAATCTCGCCGTCACGTCGGACCTGATGATCAACCTGCCGAACACCAACCCCACGATCACCGACATTCCTGATCAGAACGTGAACGCCGGGACGCTGATCAACGCGGTGCCGTTCTTCGTGAACGACACGGAGTCGGGCTCCGGGCCGCTGACGCTGAGTGTGGTGAGCGACAATCCGGGCCTGATTCCCGTGAGTGCAGTCACTTTCACGGGCACCGGCGGGCCACGGTTCATCAGCATCGCCACTCCGGCAGGGCAGTCGGGTATTGCCGTGCTGACTGTCACCGTCACCGATCCCAACGGCGGCTCCGCGAGCGACAATGTCACGGTCTTCGTCAACGGCCCGCCGACCATCTCGGACATCCCCGATCAGATGGTCGTTGCCGGGAGCACCGTCGGCCCGCTGGCGTTCACCATCGG
>JBGSSZ010000302.1:0-6249 GCA_041736785.1 Limnoglobus sp. | reverse complement strand
CCCGCGGGCCCGCATCGAGATGCGCGAACTCATCAAAGAGCTTCGCAAGATGAACAAGACCATCATGGTCAGCAGCCACATCCTCCCCGAACTGGCCGACATCTGCAACAAGATCGGCATCATCGAACGCGGCAAGCTGCTCTTCAACGACGACGTGGACGCTGCTGTGCGGCAGGTGCGATCGAAGCACATCTACCTCGTCAGCGTCGGCAAGGAGCAGAACGAAGTCGCCGCCAAGTCCATTGAGACCATGGGCGAAGTCGAAAGCGTCGAAATGCTGACCGATGGCGATTCGGTCAAGGTCACGCTGCAGGACGAGCACCTCGACGGCAGTTTCCTCGCCGAGCGACTGATCGCCAGCGGCTACAAGCTCAAGCTGTTCAAGGAAGAAGAGATCGATCTGGAAGATGTGTTTATGCGGATCACCAAAGGCATCACGAACTGAAACCAGTCCGCAGCGCAAGCAAGGGAGTCCATTCACTCCCTTGCTTGCGCTGCGGACTGGTTATTACACCATGCATCGTCTCGATTGCCAGTCCTGCGGCCAGAAAGTCGATGTGCCCGAGCAGCACACGCGGCCGCGGATCCGCTGCGGAGCGTGCGGCTACTACGTCGATGTGCCCGCGGCGATGCGTGGCCGTGCCGAAGAACCCGTCGCCGTCGCCACCAAGCCCGCAAAAAAGAAGCGCGAAGTCCCCAACCTCATCAGCGGCACCCAGCACGACGACGACAACCCCTACAGCGTTCCCGGCGACCCGACCAAAAAATGCACCGGCTGCTTCAAGGAAATCGACATCGACGCCACGTTCTGCGTCTTCTGCGGCGTCGACTTCGCCTCCGGGAAAAAGGCCAAAAAGAAATATGAAGCGATCGACCGCACGTGGGAGTCGCGCTGGCCCCGCGAACTCCGCCTGAAGGTGCTCTTCGCGCTGATGCTCATCAACGGCGTCCTCGCCACGATCGCCGTGGTGCGCGGCGGCAGCGTGGTCGGCGGATTCGTGTTCATTCTCATGCAGGGCGGATTGCAGGCGTTCCTCATCGGCACCTATGAGACCCTCCGCGTGCAGAGGACCTCCAAAGGCAGCGCCACAATCACCAAGCTCATGCGGATCGCCTTCGTGCCGACCCAGCCGCTGAAGCTCGACTGGAAAGCCAGCCAGGGCGTCGGCATCATCGCGATTCATCAGCCTGGCATTGTCGAATGGATCACGTTCATTTACCTCCTCTTCTGTGGCGTGCTGCCCGGCATCCTGTTCTGGTACTTCGTCATGCGGCCTGACCGCTTTCACATCTCGCTCTGCGACGTCTACGGCAGCACCAACCACATCGCATTCCGCACGACCGATCGGGATCAGGCGGAGGAAATCTGCCGCACAATCAACGACGCCACGGGCCTCTGGTACAAGCCGGTTCTGTAAGACAACTCCATGCGAATCCTCGTCACAGGCGGAGCCGGCTACATCGGCTCGCACACTGTCAAGCTCCTCCTCAGCCGCGGCCATGAGGTGACCGTCTACGACAATCTCTCGATGGGCCACCGTGCTGCCGTGCCGGAAGGGCGTCTCGTCGTCGGTGATCTCAAAGACGTCGAACGACTCGACCACGCCCTCGTCGAGAGCCGAATCGAAGCGGTCGTGCACTTTGCCGCGAGTGCGTTTGTCGGCGAATCAGTCACGCAACCGGCCAAATACTATCTCAACAATCTCGTCAACAGCATCCACCTCGTCGAACGCATGCGGCGGCAGGGCATCGGCAAGCTCGTGTTCTCCAGCACCTGCGCGACCTACGGCATCCCCAACACTGTGCCGATGGACGAGTGCACGCCCCAGGCACCGATCAACCCCTACGGCAACACCAAGCTCGCCTTTGAGAAAGTGCTGATCGACTACGCTGCGGCTTATGAGTTTGGCTTCGTGGGTCTTCGGTATTTCAATGCGTCCGGAGCCGCCAGCGATGGCACGCTCGGCGAAGACCACACACCCGAGACGCACCTGATTCCGCTCGTGCTGCAGGTGGCGCTCGGGCAGCGGCCGCACATCGAGATCTACGGCACCGACTATCCCACGCCCGATGGCACCTGCGTGCGTGACTACATCCACATCGAGGATCTGGCACTGGCCCATCTGCTGGCGTTGGAGATGATCGAGCCGCACACGAGCCGGTTTTACAACGTCGGCATCGGCCGCGGCTCGAGTGTCCGCGAGGTGATCAACACAGCCGAGGCGATCACGGGGAAGACGATCAAAGTGAAGGCAGGCCCGCGCCGTCCCGGCGATCCCGCGAGCCTGGTCGCCGCCGCTGATGCTATCCGCCGCGATCTCGGCTGGGTGCCGGAATACACCGAACTGAAGCCGATCATCGAGACGGCCTGGGACTGGATGTGCCGGCATCCAAAGGGGTATGCGAAGGCGTGATCCAGCGAGCGATTTGCTTGCGCTGCGGACTGGTGGACAGAAGACTTCAAGTTTTTCCGGCAGAATGCCGATGATCCCGATGCGTGTGTCTGCGCAACACGGAGAATCGGCATGAAACACACAATCACGATGCTTGTTTTGACTGCGGGCGTGGCTTCCGCACAGCAGTGGCAGCCAGTGCTGAAGCCGCAGGCACCTGCGCAACCCACGCCGCAGCAACTGCCGGCCAGCGTACTCATACCGCAGGCGGTCAGCCCGCCGAAGGATGAGAAGCTCACCGTCATCGATCAGCGCAGCCTGCGGATTCAATACTTGGCGAATCGTCTTGTCCTCACCAACAACAACACTACGTTCCGCTCGTTCGATCCGCTGAGCGGCGACGCCGAGGCGACCAAGAAACTGCTCAACGATCTCATCGCACTCCGCTGGGGCACCATCGGCATCTCGCGGGTGGTTGTCGAATATGGGCTGACGGTCGACGGCCGTGGGGAACTGATCGTGCCGCCAAACGCGGGTTTTCCACGGTCTGTGACGCCATTCGATTTGAAGTCGCTGCGGGTGGAGTCGATCCGCGGCGTCTGGTGCATGCGCGACGACAGTGCGGTGCTGCTGAATTTCGGCCTTGAGAAGCAGGAAGCCGAGCGGGCGGTGGCGGTTTGCAAGAAATACGGCTTCAATCGCATCGGCACGGTGGGCAAAGGCCGCGTGCCGGCGGTGACCTACTTCATCGCGGCGACCGAGGCGACCATCGGTGCCCAGCCGAACACACCCGCGGACCTGAAGCGCGACATCGTACTGGATCGCACCGGCATCGATGTGCCGGGGCTCGGCTACCACGGCGAGAAGATTGCGATTGAAGCCCGCAAGCTCGAGGTTCGCCGCGAGCGGAGCGATGTCAGCCTGCGCATGGGCAGCGATGTGCTAGCCCGCTTCGGTTCGGATGAGTGGGGTGCCCGCGATGCGGTGCGTGCGATTCAGGATGGCCGCTTCACGGAGTTCTGCCGGGTCGGGTCGCTGACGTTTTTCCTGGTGCAGGGCAAGCCACCGGTGAACGTGCCGTTCCTGGCCAAGAGCCGACGGTTTGACCCGGGCAGCCTGCGGATGCTGCAGATGAATCAGAGTTGGGTGATGCTCGATGCCGGCGGCCGCCCGCTGATGACCGCCGAGAGTGAGAAAGCCGGGAACGAGGCAATCATGGTCATCAAAGCGTTCGGTTTCGACACACTGGCAACGATCGGTAGTTCGCCGACGAACAATCTGCAGTTCCTGGCCAAGAGCCGCTGATTTGCGTTTCGATCACCAGCCCAATTGATTTCGTAGTGTCTCCAAGCCGCTTGCCAGGGCAGCGGTTTCGCTGTCACTTTTCTGCAGGTTGTCGTAGCGGTGACCGTTGATCGTCTGCGTGATGTCGCAGGTGAAGCCGCCGGTAGCAGGGCGGACGTCGAGGCGATACTGCGGCTTGCCGCCGATCACGACGAAGCAGGTCTGCGACGACAGCCCGGGTTGGAGTGAGCCGTCGCGGAGCTTGAGCCAGTCGGGCGGGGTCATGATTCGGTCTCTTCGGGCAGCGGTTTGCCCTGGGTTTCGGGGAGGAACAGCAGTGCGATGAGGCCCAGCCCGAACGCGGCACACATTGTCACGCCGGCATAGCGTAGCGGCAAGGGTGCCTCGTGATGGGCATACAAACCGCTGGTGAGTTGACCGAGCATGAAGGGTCCCCCGGCAGCGATGAGCCGTCCGACGTTGTAGCAGAACGACGTGCCGGTGCTTCGCAATGACGTCGGGAAGAGTTCGGGGAAGTAGATCGCGTAGCCGCCGAAGATCGCGAGTTGGAAGAAGCCCATGATCGGGACCATCCAGAAGATGTCGCTCCACGTTTTCAAGAAGAGAAACACACCCGCCGTCGAGAGCCCGGCGAGGATGAAGAAGACCGCGAAGGTCCGCCGACGACCGAGGTAGACTGTGATGATCGCGAAGGCAAAGATCCCAAAAAACGCACCAGCGTTCTGCACCAGCGACGTGATACCGGCCCAGTAGGCTTTCTGGCCTTGCACGTATTTGACCGCGGCTTCGGGCAGATTGTTGGCGTCGCGCTCGGCCTGTGTCATGAGGCCCTGCTGCACCGCTTCGGCTTTGTACTGCGGGTCGGCGACATACTGCTGCAGATCCACCGAGAAGAACCCGATGCCCCAGAGCCCGATGACGCCCGAGATGGCGAGCATGAGCCCGAAGATGGCGTTGCGCCTCCAGCGCGGGTCGTCGAACAGTCCGGAGAAGAGCCCGCGTTTGCGGTTGAGCCCGGCAGCTTTGAGGGCCAGCCACTTGGCCGGTTCTTTCAGCCGCGACTGGATCAGCACCACCAACAGGCCGGGGATGATGCCGACGACGAACATCAGTCGCCACGGCGTGAGCGGGAAGCCAAGGAGTGTCGCGTTGTCCAGTGTGCCGTCGGCTTTCAAGCTGCCGAACCACATCGAGAGCAATGCGGCCGTGCAGTTGCCTAGCACGGACGAGGCCTGGAATGCACCGAGAGCGAAGGGGCGTGCCGCATCGGGCATCGTCTCAGCCAGTAGTGTCACCGCGGCAGCGAAGACCCCTCCGACGCCGAGCCCGGTGAGAAAGCGATAGAGGTAGAAATCGAGCGTCGATTGCGAGAGGGCACTGAGCCCGGTGAAGAAGGCATAGAGGAGGATTGTGAGCATGAGCGTTTTGACGCGGCCGACGCGATCGCCCATCATGCCGAAGCCGATGCCTCCGATGGCCCAGCCGATCATGAAGATCGAGGTCGCCAGCGTCGCGGCGTCGCCCACATCCGCGGCGAAGAGGGCTGCCTTGACTTCCGGCATCGTCGGGATGGGGCGTTGGCTCGACTGGGCCTGCTCGATCATTTTCTTGCTGAATTCCGGCAGCCGCGGATCGCTGTCGGTGGGCTTCGGCAGCAGATCCATCATCGCCGGCCGCTTCGCCAGCACAAACAACTGCTGATCCATGCAGTCCATATCCCACGCCATGCAGCAGACGATGAAGACGAACCAGTGGTAGGGCGTGAGGAGCTTCAATGACGCCAGGCCGCGGGGGGTATCGGTCATGATGTTCCTGGTGGGAGCGTTCACGAATGTATATTGGGAAAGTCATCCCGGACGAGGCACGACCGTGAGGGAGTGAAGTCAACGCACTCCCTCACGGTCGTGCCTCGTGAAAGAGAGAGTAGTCCCATGCAGTTTCCCCTCGCGATTGGTTTCATTGGCAGCGGCGCGATGGCGACGGCACTGGCCCGCGGTTGGCTGAATGCCGGGCTGATCGATCCAGATCGCTCCCGCGCCAGCGATCCGCACGTTGCAAGCCGTGCGTCGTTTACAGCAACTACGGGTCTGGACTGCGTGACGCAAAACGACCACGTCATCAAGGGTCTGGACATCGTTGTGCTCGCGGTGAAGCCTCAGATGTTGCCGGGTGTGCTCGCGGAACTCAAGCCGCTGCTCGTGAAGAAGCCGCTGGTGATCTCGATCGCGGCGGGGATCAGCTTGCGGGTGCTCGGCGAACTCGGCGTGCCCGTTGTGCGGGTGATGCCGAACACGCCCTGCCTGATCGGTGCGAGTGCCAGTGCGTTTACCGCGGCTGACGATGTGACGCCGGAGCAGATCGAAACGGTGACGAAGCTCTTCGGCGCGGTGGGGATTATCTATCCGTTGGCGGAGAAACTGCTCGACGCCGTGACCGGGCTCAGCGGCAGTGGGCCGGCGTATGTGTACACGTTCATCGAAGCTCTGGCTGACGGCGGGGTGAAGATGGGCCTGCCGCGCGACGTCGCTCTCAAGCTCGCGGCCCAGACGGT
>JBGSSZ010000298.1:0-6048 GCA_041736785.1 Limnoglobus sp. | reverse complement strand
GCGGTCTTGCCGGTGCCGGTCTGAGCCGTGCCGAGGACATCTTTGCCGAGCATCGCCGGCGGGATCGCGCCGGCCTGCACCGGCGTCGGATCGGTGTACCCGAGTTCCTGGACTGCAAGCAACAAATTGGGATGAAGATTGAACGACCGAAATGGCATCAGATGCTCTCGAAATAGACATTGTACGGACTAAGAATGGTTTGATGCGCGAACCCTTCCACACGCTCCGCTGGTCCACCTGGCTCGGCTGGCAGATCGAATCGAACTGGGCCAATCCGTGGCTCTTCGCGCTTTATCTGGTGGTGAAGCCGATCGCGGGTTCGCTGATGCTGGTGGGCATGTTCTACGCGGCCAACGCTGCTGTGCATGCCACCGGCCGCGGCGAGGTGCCGCCCGAATTGCTGCCGTTCGTCTATGTCTCCAATGCCTGCTTCGGCCTCGTCGGCACGGTGATGTTCGGCATGAGCAATGTCGTGACCACCGACCGCGACTCGTACCGCATGTTGAAATACATCTTCATCAGCCCTGGCCGTCTGCAGACCTATTTCCTCGGCCGCGGCATCGCCCGGGCTCTCGAAGGCATCGCCGGCGGCGCGATCACCATCCTCGCCGGCCTCGCTCTCCCTGGCATCCGCGGCAGCATCGACATCCACAACATCGACTGGCCCTGGCTGCTCGTCTTCCTTGCTGTGGGCTTCGTCATGCTCTGGGCCGCGGGCATGATCCTCGCCTCCGTCGTGCTCAATCTCAGCCGTAGCGCCAGCTTCCTCAGCGAAGGCATTGCCGGAGTCGTTTATTTTCTGAGTGGCGTGCTCTTCCCGCTGACGATCCTGCCGCGGAGTCTGCAGTACATCGGCGAGTGTCTGCCGACGACCTATTGGCTCGAGGGCATGCGCCGCACCCTGATCGGCCCGCCGCAAAGCATCACTTATCGCGGCGGCGTTCTGGAAGCGCCCTTCGCCGCGTGGAGCAATTTCGATCTGTTGCAGATGCTGATGGCGACGACGATTGGCTTGGTGATCGTGTCGCAGTTTGTCTATCACTGGAGCGTGCGACGAGCATGGCGCCGCGGGAAGATCGAAGAGACACAGGGGATGTAGCAAGGAGTCGAATTGACCTGGCGTGCGACCGCTGGGGATTACTTTTGGGAACGTACCGTCAGTGCATACCCAATCGCCAGTGGCGTCCCGAGAACGACGAGCAGGTAGAAGAGAAACAGCGACCAGAAGGTCCGCGGTGCTTCCGCCCGGCGACACGTCCTGCTTGAGTCGCCGTCCGAGTCTGCCCGCCTGATCGAATAGGACATCTCGCCTGACTTCAAGCCACTGCGGAGCTGATAGAGGCAAATGACCCAGACCAGTCCCAGTACGGCCAGGGGAGCGATGAGCTGATCGAAGTCTCGAAACATGGTACTACTCTCGACTACCTCTGCTGGGCTGGGAACCCATGTCGTTCTCCTGTAATTGATTCTCGGCCGCAATATCTGCCGCCGAAACCATGCCTGCTATGGCTCACCACCAGAGGCCACCCACGACTCCGGCGAGCATGAGCAGCACGACTAAGCAGCCACCTGCCTTGGGCTTCGCCGGCCCAGTTGCACGCTCGACCCGAGCCACCGATTCAGCGTTCGGGAAGCCACACTTACATGGCCCAACCCCGGCGAGTCTGGTCGCCCCACAACCGTGACACCGCCCACAACCGTCGCAGCACATGACTCCACACTCACTGCAGGCGGCGACCAAATCCGCGGTAGATACCCGTTTGATGCCGCACATCGGGCACAGACCGCAACCTGGGCAGGTCGGGTGGGTGGCTTCGTGGACCGCCCCGCATTCGCAACGAATCAGCCCCACTGACAAACCCTCCGGGGCCTGAAGAAACCATGCGTGCCATGTAGTGTGAAGGACATTGGTGGCATGCGACTCGCCTTACTCTGCCAATTCGACCTTGCAAGCACAACGCAGACTCCCGTAAATACCCCTACCGCCGGATCTGCGGCTTGGCCTCCGGGTGCTTCGCCAGGATTGCTTTCAACTCGCTCAGCACCTTCGGCAACTCGCTGGCCAGGTTCTTGCGTTCCTCCGGGTCGGTCTCGTAGTCGTAGAGTTCGTACTCCGCTGTCGCGATGTCGGCTCCCGGTTTCTTCCACTCCACCATGCGATAGCGCGGTGTGCGGATCGCACGGCCCAGCCGACCGCCGCGGGGGTAGACATGGATGATCGAATCACAGCCCGCAGCATCGACATCCCTGAGTTGCTTCACGAAGCTGGTGCCGTCGTAGTCTTTGCGGGCGGGGAGCCCGGCGAGCTCGGTCAGCGTCGGTGCGATGTCGACGGTCTCGATCATGGCGCGGGTCTTGACGCCACCCCTGATCCCGGGAGCGGCGACGATGACGGGGATCCGTGCGGCCTGCTCGTAGCAGGTATGTTTGCACCACATGCCGTGGTCGCCGAGGTGCCAGCCGTGATCGCCCCAGAGAACGATGACGGTGTTGTCGGCGAACGGGCACGCATCGAGGGCGTCGAGCACACGACCGAGTTGGGCGTCCATGTAGCTCGTGGCGGCATAGTAGCCGTGGATGAGCGCACGCTGCTGATCCTCGGGAATCGGGCCCTTCGCGGGCATGTCCTTGTATTGCCGCAGTTCACCGCCGAACTGCGGTGCTAGCTCGGTGCCCCGTCGGGCGGAGCGGTCACGGTCGCCAGCGGCAGCTTGGCGGGGTCGTAGAGGTCCCAGTATTTCTTCGGTGCACAGAACGGCAGATGCGGTTTGAGGAAGCCCACGGCCATGAAGAAGGGCTCGCCCGGCTTGGCGGCTTTCAGACGCTTCACCGCCTCGTCGGCGATCTTGCCATCGCCATAGGCGTTGTCGGGCACGTCCGCCATTTCATACGCCGCCCCGCGTGGTAGCTTGGCCGGATCCTTGTTGTCGAAGAGTGCACCCTCGCGGGTTGGCTTCTGATTCTCTTTCAGCGCATAGCCGATGGTCTTCGCCTTGAAGTGCGGCACGCTCCACGATGCGGGGTCTTCGTGGTTGCCGTGGCCGACGTGATAGAGCTTTCCCATGGCCTCGCTGCGGTAGCCGTGGTTCTTGAAGTCCTGCGGCAGTGTGACGATTTCGGGCACCGCTCTGCGGAAGTTGGTGCCGAGGTCGTAGATGCCGAGGCTTTGCGGACGCCGCCCGGTGAGCAGAGTGTTTCGCGACGGAGCGCAGACCGCCTGATTGCAGTAAGCCTGCTCGAAGAGCACGCCCCGCTTCGCGAGTCGGTCGAGGTTCGGCGTCTTTGCCAGCGGGTCGCCGTAGCAGCCGTTGAGCGGTTTGAGATCGTCGACGCAGATCAGAAGCACGTTCGGTTTGTCCGCGGCCGCGGCGAACAGGGCGGTCGTCAGCAGCGCACACAATGATCGCATGGCAGAATTCCCTCGGGGAAATGTCATGCTATCGAATCGCTCTGCTACGCTGGTGGGATGCGAGTGCTGCAATCACTTTCGCGCGGTCTGCTGGGGATGCTGTTTGTCTTCGCAGGTGTTCAGCATTTCCGCCGACCGGGGTTCTATGCCAGCATGATGCCGCCGTATGTGCCGTGGCATCCGGAGATGGTGTTCGTCAGCGGTGTGTGCGAGATCGCGCTCGGCTTGCTGCTGTTTGTGCCTCGCTACCGGCTGCTGGCCCGCTGGGGGCTGATTGCGCTTTTGGTAGCCGTGTTCCCGGCGAATGTGCAGATGGCGCTGCATCCGGAGCTATTCCCAGAGGTCGAGCCGTGGATTCTCTGGGCCCGGCTCCCGCTGCAGGCATTGCTGATCGCCTGGGCGTGGTTCGCGACGCGATCGCGGGCATATTCCGGTCTGAATGGCACATGACCTGCACTGTATGTCTCTGTTGTCCTTTCCCGATAGAGGATTCGCGATGAGCAAGAAGAACCATGCACCCGGCCCGGTGCCCGAAGGCAATAAGCCCAAGCACGGCCCCGGCGGTAGCCCGCCGCTCGAAGACGAGGAAAAAGACACCGATGTTGAAGCGGGTTTCAACAATCAGGATCCTGAACGCCGACTGGGCGACTACGGCGGAGCCGGCGAACACCCCAAACAGCATTATTCCGACTGATCTCGGCCAACAACAACGTAACCAGCATCGCGGGCGACTTCAAACGAAGCACCGCGATCAACGACAGCCCGGAACGATGTTCCGGGCTGTTTCGTTGAACCGCGGAACTGCGACCTGCAGGATCGACCTTCATCCGGGCGTGCCGTCGTGCCGATAGTCAAGAATGCAGGATCAGGCTGGCAGCGAGGCCGAGATGCGAAGCGACGTGAGGAGGTCATCATGGCCCTATTCATAATGGCACTGTTCGCTTGTTCTGCGTCCTCGCTGAGGGCACCCGCCCAGACGCGCGAAGACGCCGGGCTGTGGTTTGCCGCGTTTGGTAACGGAAAGTTTGAGTCGCGGGGGGAAGATTCGCCGCTCCGCTGGTGGCTCGATGCCCACTATCGATTGCTTGATGATGCTGGCGGCTTCAACCAGAGCATCATCCGGCCCGGGCTCGGTTACGCACTGGGCAACAACCACGTTCTCTGGTCGGGGTATGCATGGGTCAGAACTTCACCCATCAGCGGGGCTGATTTCGATGAGCACCGCATGTGGCAGCAATCGACGTATGCCCCTTCGGTCGGCGACTGGTCATTTCTCCACCGCAGCCGCTTCGAACAACGCTGGGTCGAGATCGGTGACGATGTCGGTCTGCGCTGGCGGGAGTTTTTTCGGGCACAATGGGTATTCCGAAAGAGCCCGCAGTTGTCGCTGGTGGCTTGGGACGAGGTCTTTTTCAACCTCAACGACACAGACTGGGGTGCAAAGGCCGGATTCGATCAGAACCGAGCCTTTCTCGGATTCGGCTTCAAACCGAGCGAAGACGCACGAGCCCGCATCGAGATCGGCTATCTCAATCAATTCATCTACCGGCGTGGTGCGACGGATGGCATGAACCACATCCTATCAATCAATCTCTTCTACTGACCCCAGCGACGCAAAACATCGCGCGTCCGGCGAACAAGCCATCACCGTAGCCCCGCCCGCAGCCTGACGTGACGATCCCAACTCCACTCTTCGACGAAAAACTTCTTCGCACTCAGATACCCGCGCACGTAGAGCGCGTCTTTCTGCTCGCTGGACAGATTGAAATTGGTCGCGGTGAGGTTGAGGCCGGTGAGTTCGAGATCGATGACGCGGCCGAGGTGCCGCTGACTGAGGTAGCGTCGGTCGCTGGCGAGCATCATGGTCTTGAGCATGGCTGCAAACAACCCCGCCACACTGTCGAGGGCCTTCGGGCTTTCGACGCTGCGGTCGACGAGGCGGAAGCCGAAGGTCGGCCATTCCGGCGACTGCCCCGGCACATCGAGATCGTAGATCCAGAGCGGGAAGTTGCTGAGGATGCCGCCGTCCACGATCGTGCTCCGCCCCGTCGGGCGATCCAATACACCGGGCTCGAAGAAAAACGGGATGCTCATCGACAGCCGCACGGCATCACTCACGCGATAGGCTCTCTGTTTCGGTGTCAGTGCGATGCGGTAGGGCTTGCTTTCCTGTGCCAGCGGTTCGAGGTCGTCGGGCAGCACGGCCATTTCGCCGCGGGTGAGATCGGAGACGACGACTTTCAATTGCCGGTCACTCGGGCAGCGCTCGTTGCCCTCCCAGACATCGCCGAACGTGGGGATGCCGGATTTGTGCAGTACCTCGTCCATCCACTGACCGAAGGGTGCGGTGGAGTATTGCCCGAGTTCGCCGACGAGGGCGAGGTTGGTGAGCATGAGCAGCGGGTGGTCGAGATCGTTGCCGGGGTCGCCGTTGAAGATGAGTCGGTTGGTCTTGGTGCTGAGGAACTCGCGGAAGTCGACGCGGCTGAGTTCGAATTCGAGTTGATCGATGTGCAGGTCGGCGGCGAGGAGTGCGGCGGAGATGGCACCTGCGGAGGTGCCGGCGAGGCCGTGCCAGCGGATGCCGAGGTCGTGGCAGCAGCGGGCGGCGCCGAGGAACGCGGTACCGAGCACGCCGC
>JBGSSZ010000297.1:0-8519 GCA_041736785.1 Limnoglobus sp. | reverse complement strand
GTCGCGGCGCTCGCAGCGCACAAGCCGCCAGCCGTGCTGGTCGTACTGCCACTGGTCGCTGACCTCGCACCGTGGAGCGAAGACCTCGCCAGCTTCCTCGGCTCGCGGCCATCCATCTTCCCCGCGTTCGAGACCTGGCCTGCCACCACACATCAGGGCCGCATTGCACCCGAGACGGCAGACCGGCTGCGACTCCTGCAAAAGCTGCTCGCACTGACGGAGACGGAAGTCATCCTCGCCCCGATGGCGGCACTGATTCAGCCGGTGCCGCCGCGAGCCGAGTTCGCCACGCAGGGTCGCAAGCTTTCCATCGGCGACACCCTTGAGAACCTCCCCGCCTGGCTCGTCGAACAAGGCTACAAACGAGTAGAAGCTGTTGAATACCCCGGCGAGTTCGCCGCGCGCGGCGGTATCCTCGATCTCTTCCCGCCCGATCGCGCCGACCCCGTCCGCCTCGAACTCTTCGGCGACGAACTCGAATCGCTCCGATCCTTCAGCGCGGCCACGCAGCGATCCTTGGATTCACTGACGTCGCTCATTGTGCTGCCGGTCGGCGACTCTCAGGTCGATCGCCAGACCCGAGACCCGAGACCCGAGACCCGATTTGCCTTCTTCACTGACTACCTTCCCGCCGGAACGACAATCGTGCTCGTCGAGCCGGGCGATCTGAAGGACCAGGCCCGCCACTACTTCGACCGCATCAACGATCACGTCGGGCTCTTCAGCACCGCGGGCGTGTTTGAGCAATTGCTCGCCTGGCCGACGGTGACGCTGACCGCGATGCCGAAGGAGTCCACCGAAGCCACCGTGCATCTGCGGGTCGAGTCGGTCGAGCGGTTCAGCGGCAAGGTCGCAAAAGTGGTTGAGGAACTGGACGCCGTCGCCGGGAACGATCGCGTGCTGATCGCCTGCCCGACCGAGGCTGAGGTTCACCGCCTGAACGACGTGCTGAAAGATTCCAAGTCGTTTGATCGGCTCAGCCTCGTGACGGGCAACGTGAAGGCCGGGTTCCGCCTCGTCGATGCCGCGGTCGCCATCCTCGGCAGCCATCAGCTTTTTCAGCGTGAAGTGAGCGTCGCCGCGAAGAAGGGTGCGGCCTCGCGACGGGTCGAGTCCCGTGCGATCGACAGCTTCCTCGATCTCAACGATGGCGACTATGTCGTGCATGTCGCGCACGGCATCGGTCGCTTCCGCGGGATGAAAATGCTCTCAAAAATGCGGAACTCGGAACTCGGAATGCTGAATGAAGAAAAAGACCTCTTCGATTCCGCATTCCGAACTCCGAATTCCGCATTCGAGGAGCATTTGATTCTCGAGTTTCGTGATGGCGTCTTTCTCTATGTCCCTGCGTCGCGGATCGACATGGTGCAGAAGTACGTCGGCGGGCAGCAGTCGGAGCCGAAGCTGTCCAAGCTGGGCGGGCAGTCGTGGGGTCGGCAGAAGAACAAGGTCGCCGAGGCGGTGCACGACATGGCCGCGGAAATGATCCAGGTGCAGGCGCTGCGGGCCGGGCTGATCGGCGAAGCAATGCCGCCCGACAGTGACTGGCAGCACGAATTCGAAGCGGCGTTTCCTTATGAGGAGACACCCGACCAACTGGCCGCCATCGGCGAAGTGAAGGGGGACCTCCGCAAAGCCAAACCGATGGATCGGCTCATCTGCGGCGACGTCGGCTACGGCAAAACCGAAGTCGCCATCCGGGCCGCGTTCAAAGCCATCGACAACGGCAAACAGGTCGCCATTCTCGTCCCCACGACCGTGCTCGCCGAGCAGCACTATCGCACGCTCACCTCGCGATTCGCCGAGTATCCCTTCGCGGTCGACGTGATCAACCGCTTCCGCACCGCGGGGCAGCAGAAGCAGACGCTCAAGAAAGTCCTCGAAGGCGAAGTCGATGTGATCGTCGGCACGCACCGCCTGCTGAGCGGCGACGTGAAGTTCAAAGACCTCGGCCTGGTGATCATCGATGAAGAGCAGCGCTTCGGCGTGGAGCACAAGGAGAAGCTGAAGAAGCTCCGCGCGATGGTGCACATCCTGACGATGACCGCGACGCCGATTCCCCGGACGCTGCATGCCTCGCTGGTTGGCATTCGCGAGATCTCGAATCTGGAGACGCCGCCGGCGGATCGACAGGCCGTCGAAACGCGGATCATCCGCTGGGACGATGCGCTGATCCGCCATGCCATCGGTCGCGAGATGAACCGCGGCGGGCAAATCTACTTCGTCCACAACCGCGTGCACGACATCCACGACGTCGCCGCAAAGCTCGCGCACCTGATCCCCGATGCGACGATCGCCATCGGGCACGGGCAGATGGACGGCCACGAACTCGAAGCGGCCATGGTGAAGTTTGTCCGCAAGGAGGCCGACATCCTCGTGGCGACAACGATCATCGAGAGCGGCGTGGACATCCCGAACGCCAACACGATCTTCATCGACGACGCCGATATGTATGGCTTGGCCGACTTGCATCAGCTTCGTGGCCGCGTCGGGCGATCGAGTGTGCGAGCCTACGCCTATATGATCGTGAACCCGCTGAAGATGATCACGCCGCAGGCTCAGAAGCGCCTGAAGGCGATTGAGGAATTCGCCGAGCTCGGGGCGGGGTTCAAGATTGCGATGCGCGATCTGGAGATCCGCGGTGCGGGCAATATCCTCGGCACGGAGCAGAGCGGCCACATCGCGGCGGTGGGCTACGAGATGTACTGCCACCTCCTCGAGAGTGCGGTGCGGAGTCTGAAGCAGTTGCCGGCGAAGCATTCGGTCGAAGTGAACATCGATCTTCCCTGGCCGGCGTACTTGCCGCGCGACTACGTGCCGGGCCAGAAGCTGCGCATCGAAGTCTATCGGAGGCTGGCACGCTTGCGTGATCGGCAGCGGCTCGACGACTTCCGTGCCGAACTCATCGACCGCTACGGCGAACTCCCCGACCCCGCCATCTGGCTGCTGCGGACCACCGAGATCCGACTCGCCTGCGTGAAGTGGCAGATCACCAGCGTCAATCGCGACGGCAAGGACCTCGTCTTCACGTACAAGAACCGCCGCAAAGCGGAACAGCTTTCATTGGCCAGCGGACGCCTGAAAGTGGTGGATGAGAAGAATCTCTATCTGCGACTCAAGCCCGAAGACGACGACACGCCGGAGGGGATGTATGCATTGTTGTTGCATCATCTAGCGGGTGGAGTTTAGTCCCCCGCGCTCCGCTGCGCGTCGCGGCTAAGCCTGTTCGCGGTCCGGATCGGGCAGGAAGAATGACGCAATGAACGCAATGAAATAGACCGTGCCGCCGATGATTGCAGCAGCGGCGGCGATGCGAAGCGGCAGGTCGGGAATGCTCTCAGTGAACATCGGTGCCAGAATCCGCGTGTTGAGCAGCGCCGCCATAGTGCCGATCATGCGACCTCCGACGTTCGTGGCGAAGCTGCCGCCGGTGCCGCGAAGGTGGACGGGAAAGACTTTTGGCAGGAACTCGCTCAGGTAGCTGAACTGTGCCACGGTCAGCAAGCCGCAGAAGAAAATCGCCACCGCGAAGAGCGTGTAATCCATCTTAACGATTTCGTAATACGTCAGCGGCAGCAGCACGATCCCCGGCGCGAGAAACATTCGCAGGAGAGTCCGCGACGGCACCAGCGTCACGAGAATGGCGAGGAGAATCCGTCCGGAGAGGCCGCCGATCTCCTGCCAGCGCTGGATGTTGCCGCGACGTGCTTTGAACGCCGCCCCGGCTTCTTTCTGCAACTCTGCCGCGTTCGGAGCCTTTGCCGCGGTCGCCGCCTTGGCTTCCGCGTCCAGTGCTTTCAAATCCGGCACGCCTTGCACGATCTGTGACGGCGTCAGTTGCAACGCCCCGAACGCCGCGGCATACCCGCACGCGGAGAGAATTGTCGTGACCACAGTGGTCCGCAGGAGAGACGGCGAGAAGAGCGCACCCACGCTGGGCCGCTTGAGCGTGCCCGCGAGCTTCTTCTCTTTCCACACCGTCGATTCCGGCACGAATGGTAGCAGCAGCAAGATCATCGCCCCGGGCACCAGACCAGTGAGCAGAGTGTATCGCCAGGCTGCGACCGGGATCGGCAGGAATGCAAAGCCCTCGGGATGGTTGTGCACGTGCTCGACAATCGTGCTGTAGACTTCGGTAACGAGAATCCCCCCAAGCGAAGCGGTGGCGAGTGTCCAAGCGATGGCTTTCTCGCGGGTGCGTTTGTCGGGGAAGAGCTCAGCCAGCCACGTCACCGCCGCGACGAGTTCGACGCACACACCGATGAACGTCGTGCAGCGAAAGAGTACAAGCTGCCAGAGTTCAGTGCTGAACGCGGCTGCCACCGGGCTCACGGAGTAAATGAGGATCGCCAGCGCCATGATGCGCTTGCGGCCGAAGCGGTCGATCATCCAGCCGCCGAGCAGTCCGAACACGCCGCCGCAGAGCGCCGCAATCCAGAGCAGGTTGCCGATCCACTTGCTGATGACTCCCTTCTCGGGGCCGCTCAGCGCGAGGAACGGCTTGTGATAAAGAAGGTCCGCGATCGAGTCAGTGCCGATGACGGGAAACATCAGCAGTTCATATGTGTCGAACAGGAACCCGATCGCCGCGACGAGGAGAACCAGAATGCGGGTGGTCGAACTCACAGCAGAACCTCGAAGGGAAGACTGGCAGTTGCAATGAAGATAGCGGCATTTGCAGGCGGGGCCACTACGATGACACTACACACACTGTCCTGGAGTCTTTCATGCTCTGCCGTGCGCTCATCCTCACTGCGATCGCGATGCCCCTGCGGGCCGATGACACCGACGATTTTCTCAAAGCCGACAACTGGCAAGGACTCGAGCAATACTGGAAGCTCGACGCCGCGAAGAAGTCGATCACCGGCCGCACCGAGAAAGACCCGAAGTTCAACACCTTCTTTTGCAGCGTGAAACAATATGGCGATTTCGAGCTCAGCTTCAAAGTGCGGATCGTCAAAGGCGTCGGCAACAGCGGCGTGCAGATCCGCAGCGCTCTCGTCGACAAGGAGAAGTTCGTCGTCGCCGGGCCGCAATGCGACATGGGTCAGCAGTACTGGGGCAGCCTCTACGGAGAAAAAGTTGGCGGCATGATGCAGGCTTCCAACGCCGCCATGGTGAAAAAAAGCGTCAAGCCCGGCGACTGGAACGACTACAGCATCGTCGCGTCGGGGGATCACGTCACGATCAAGGTCAATGGCGACACGATGGTCGATTCGGATTTTAAGACGCTGCCGAACAAGAAGCCGATGGCGAAGAGCGGGATCATCGCTTTGCAGCTTCACGCCGGCCCGCCGATGACGGTGGAATTCACGGAGATCGCGTTCAAGAAGAAGTAGTATCCACCAGTCCGCAGCGCAAGCAAGGCAGTCGAAAAGAAATTCCCTTGCTTGCGCTGCGGACTGGTGAAAACAGTGTCAAGTAAGGTTGTCAGAAAGAAATTCCCTTGCTTGCGCTGCGGACTGGTTAACGCAGCCTCACGCCGCTTTGGCGGTGTCGGCGTCCAAAGTCTTTGCACCCAGAATCCAGAGCGTGCCGCCTAGCAGGATCATCACGCTCATCAGCAGAAACGCGGTCTGCAGATTCGAGGCGTCGGCGACGGCTCCGATGATGATCGGCGAGATCGAATCGCCGAGCAGGTGGATGACGAGAATATTGATGGCAAACGCCGTGGCCCGGATGCGGGAGCGGGTGACATTGGCGAGCAGGGTGAACGCCGGGCCCGTGTGCAGGAAGAGGCCGATGATCGTGAGGAACGTGAACACCCAGGCGAGCGGGAAGGGCGCGTAGAGGATGCCGAGGTAGCAAGGGAACGCGATGAGGGCACCGATGCCGATGACCCAGAAGTAACCGCCGCGGATCCGCGTGCGAAGGCGTTCGCCGATCCAGGCACCCAGCGCCGTGGCGAGGAACCCGCCGACCACGAGAATCCCGCCGAACGTGGTGGTTAGTCCTCCGAGCGTAGGCGAATCCTTGGTCGTGGCGACATCGAAGATCGCGTTGGCATGGGCAGCGGCCTCCGGTGGCGTGAGCATGCTCGCAAGCTGCTTTTTGAGTTCTGGCTGCCGCTGCATCGGCTCGTCGACGAGCGGCTGGAGTCTGGCCACAATGTCCGCCGGCACCGGTTCGCGATGGTCTTTCGCATCGCCGGCACGGAGATCGTCGAGTGTCTGAGCGGTGAAGACGAATTTGGATTCGCGCTCAAAGACATAAGCCGGAATCCAGGCCGCGACGCCACCAATGACGAAGACGATCGCTGTCATGCCGGTGCAGCAAAGGACATAGGAGCGATTGCCCCAAAGCTCGCGCAGAGCTACCAGATAAGGCACGCGGTCGGCAGGTGTGACAGCGGGGCGCGGAGGCTCACGCATGCTGAAGCAGACGACGCCGAGCACCAGCCCGGCGAAAGTTGCATAGAACGCATAGCGCCAATCATTGTAGTAGTCGGCGAGGGTGCCGCCGATCACGAAGCCGAGCGCACTGCCGACAGGGATGGCCATATTGAAGAGTGCCATCGCTTTGCCGCGGCGGTCGACGGGGTAGAGGTCGGCGATCATGGCACTGGCGATCGGGCCGTACGCGGCTTCGCCGATGCCGACGAGGCAACGAGTGGCCAGCAACATGGCATAGCCCGTGGCGAGGCCCGACGAGCCACTGGCGAGGCTCCAGAGGCTGACGCCGACGCCGAGAATCACCCAGCGACGGACCCCGCGGCTGTCGAGCCAGCCAAAGAACAACGACAGCGTCATATACGTCGCCATGAACGCGCTGGTGAGCAGGCCGAGCTTGAGTTGAGCATTCGGATCGTCGAGTGCGAGGATGCTGGCGTCGCGGGCCAACCGCGGCAGCACCGCAGACAGCACCTGGCGGTCGATATAGTTGAAAAGGTTGATCCCCAGCAGCAGTGCGAGCATGCCCCCCGCTCCCGGCACGACCGACGCGGGACCGGGCGAATTGGGAATCACTGCCATGCGAGGCTCACAGAAGGACGAATGCTGAGTACGCTACGCGATTTTGGATATTCTGTCGATAACGGTCTGCCGGCAGCGAACAGCAAGAGGAGGCATCTATGACCGCAACTGAACTCCGTGACCGCTTCACTGCCGAAATCGAAGCCCGCGGCCGCGACGACCGATACATCGACGGCCTGGAGGAACGCGAACTCCTGCAGATCGCCCTGCAGCACGGCTACACGACCGAGCAGGCCCGGCAGTATCTCGTCGAAGTGTGTGTGGCCCGCGGCTATGTGATCGAGGCCAGCGTGGTACAGCGGATCCGCAGCAGTCTGCGCTCGCGTGGTCGCATCAGCCGTCGCGGATTTGAGGCGATCGTGCAGGAGGCCCGCCCCGCCCTCGCCGGCACCACCCGCAACGACATGGACCTCCGCCGGCTCGTGGTCACTACCCTCGACGACAGTGCCGCCCGCATTCGCCGTGGCTGGTTCGGCAACTGGTTCGCCCGCATCAAACGCGAGGTCGGGGCATGACCCGCCGACAGTGGACCACGCTCACCGAAGACCAGCTTCTCGCTCAGTGTGAGGTCGATACCTATCGCGCCAGCGGCCCCGGCGGGCAGAAGCGAAACAAGACTTCGAGTGCCGTGCGGCTGCGGCATCTCCCCAGCGGCCTGATGGTGATCGCCGAGGAAAGTCGCTCGCAGCACGACAACAAGGCCAAGGCTCTGCAGCGACTCTGGCGGGCGTTTTTCCTGGAGCTTCGCGAACCGGCCGACACCAGCGACTGGCCAGTTTCGAGTGGCCGCGTCGATCTCGGAGTGAAGGATCCGCGATTCTGGCCCGCGGCGGGAGTGGCGCTCGACATGCTCAACAACTGCGACGCTCAGGTGAGCACGGCCGCCGAGCGACTGGGCGTCACCACAGGCAACCTCGTCGCGTTTCTGCAGACCGATCCCAAGCTCTGGCAGGTCGCCAACCAACTGCGGGCGATCCACAAGCAATCACCACTGCACCTGTAGCGATTAACTCACTTCCGACTCACCCAGCCGCGGAAGGTCGTCGAGACTGGTCAATTGAAACAGCCCCAGAAACCGCGGCGTAGTGCCATAACTCACCTCGGCGTGTCCCGCTTCGCCGCGGCGTTGAACAGCCACCAGCCCGAGCCGGACCAGTTGCCGCAGCACGCTGGCGGAGTCGTAGCCGCGAACCGCATCGATCTCCGATTTGTCGATCGGCTGCCGGTAGGCAACATACGAGAGCACGTCGAGTGCCGCTTGCGAGAGCCGTGCCTCGCGTGGCCCGCCGAAGAGCTTCTCACGCAACGCACGATATTGCGGCTTGATGGCGAGGATGTAGCCGCCGTCTTTGGGCTGGATGCCGTACGGTCGCCGTTGAGCTTTGTAGCGGCGAGTGAGCGATTCGATCGCATTCATGAAAATCTCGTCCGGGATCCGCATTGTGGTGCGGAACTTCTCCGCGGACAGCGGTGGCCCGCCGACGAAAAGCGCCGCCTCCACGATCTGCACCGCACTCGGCGGCGGCTCAAGCGGGCTAGCGTCCGGCA
>JBGSSZ010000082.1:0-2196 GCA_041736785.1 Limnoglobus sp. | reverse complement strand
CGAGGCGGTCGAGCCGCCAGACGACCAGCGCCTTCACCCTCCCGGCCCGCAGGTCGGCCAGCAGCTTCGTCATGGCGGGGCGGTCGAGGGTCTTGCCGGTGAACGTGTCGCTGTACCACTTCACGGTCGCGCCCGTGGCCTGCTGGCCCCTCGCCCACGTCTCCAGGTCGAGGTGCTGGGCGTCGAGCTTCTGGCCCCGGCTGCTTATGCGCTCGTAGATGGCGATGGTCATGGTCGTGGTGGTCCCGCTGGTGGAGGTGTGGGTCGTGCGGGGCCGGTTCGTACCTTGCGTCAGGGGAACGGCAAACCCTTCGGGCGGCGCTCCCGGCCGGGCTTTACGGGGTGAAATCCCCGAGGATGAGGGGGTCCGGCCGGGGGATACGTTCGGCTGACACTTCCGGGGGCGGGGCGGCGATCCCGGCGGTCATCCCCGTCGCCAAGAGGGAGGTGGAGGAGAAGGTCGAGGTGAAGGAGATGTGGAAGTGGAAGATGACGGCGACGTGGGGTCCCGACGGCGACAGCGACATCGGCGACACCCCTTGAGGGGTGTGTCGCCGATGTCGCTGTCCCGGGGCCGGGTCGGCTGGAATGATGAGATTGGCGACAACGAGCGCCCCGTCGCCGTCGTCGCTATCCCACGACCGACTGAACTGTGGCGCACCGAATTGTCATCGCAACGGTTCCCAAGTTCTCGCTGTATGAAATTGGCGGCATAATCGGGCCTTTCACCGCGCTCTTCGGAATTATGGAGGAGGTCGGCGTACCGGGTCGGACCGTTCGGACGGCTCCGGCAAAACGGCGACGAACACCCACGGCACCCGAGGCAGCAGGCAGCAGGCGACATCGCCTCAAGTTGTCGAGCGTGTGGATCGCTTCGTTTGGTGCAGGTGCAACCAGCGTTCGAGACGTGCGACGGCGTCGGCGAAGCTGTAGTCGCACGCCAGCAGCAGGTTGATGTTGTTCCAGTTTCGCTGGCAGTGGAAGCAGTGGGCGAGGTTGTTGCGCGGGTTGACGTAGACGAGCATCTCGTTGCAGGCCGGGCACAAGAACACGAAGCGTCCGTCACGCATCTTCGACGGCGGGCCTTCGCGCCCCAACGACGAGATCGTGACGGACATCGGCAGGTCGTTGCGTAGACGACGCAGCAGGTCGGCAGGGTACATGATCTACTAAGGGCAAGAAGGAGCGTAGGCCGCGCAAATTTCCTAACCTGTTATTCTGCCTTGAGGAGCGTTTTCGTATCGGCTTGGCGAGCGGCGATCAATGCGGTGATGATGGTCCGGCCTTTGTCAGTGACCTGGTATCTGTGGGTACGCGGCACTCGAGCGATCAGGCTGTGGGCACGTAGCAGCGTCAAGAGCCGCGTGACTCGTGTCGATTGGCGTTTGGTCTCGGCGTCGTCCAACTTCCCCGCGACCAGCACTGTCCGGATGTCCCGATTGCGGAACCCGTTGATCATGAATTCGCCGCGATTGACGGATTCGAGCAGCAGAACATCCTCCGGTGCCAGCGGGTTCAACGCACGATGGGGGCGGGCCTTCCAGGTGGCTCGCTCACCCAAACCCTTGCAGACCTCGGCGACCGACTTGGTTTCTTCGACCGTCGCCAAACTCTCGACGTAGCGTTCATTGATCTTCCCGCAGATTTCCGCTTGGCGATGGAGGTCGGCAACGCCCTTGCGGAGCGGCAGATAACGTGGGGCATCTTTCTTGGTGGATTTGCCGGCACGATAGCCTTTGAAATGACTGATGTCCGTCAACAGCGTTTCAACCCGCAGCACGTTGGGAGCTTTGTCATACATCTTGAGGACATTCCCTTGGACACGCTGGCGGACACACGTTCCTTCCGAAAACGCCTTCACGGTGGTCTTGATGTTGCTCGATCCTCCCACCCAAGGCGAATCATCCTTCCGAACCCGATAATCCAAGTAACGCAACAGGCTGCCGCTCTTGAGAGTCGAGTAGGCGTAGCGAACCCACTGGGGGTACAGCCGAGACAGGTCTTCCGGTTGGTGGAACAGGATGTCGCTCGCGTACTCCGATTCCTGGGTAGTCCAGTAGTTCTACTGTTTCCTCAGAGCCGCCTCTTGTTCCTGAGGTTTGGCAAGATTTTACGCGCATGATGCCAATAGAACCGCGCCTGTTCGTTGCGACGCAGCCAGCGTGTCGTTCGCCTCTGGATCGCCGGTTGGCTGTG
>JBGSSZ010000256.1:0-12420 GCA_041736785.1 Limnoglobus sp. | reverse complement strand
GGGAAGACATCGCCGATGATGGCCATGGCCATGCCGCCGAGGATGCCGCCGAATGCGCCGGTGAAGACGCGAGCGGCCAGGAGCCATTCGTAGTTGGGTGCCAGCCCGCATGCGAGCGTGCCGAGGAGGAAGCCCGCGAAGATGCCAAGGAATGCCGTGCGGCGGGCGAAGCGATCCACAAACACCGTCGCCAGCAACCCGGCCAAACCGGCAGCATAGGTGTACGACGACACGATCAGTCCGAAACGCGTCGGGTTCAGCCCAAGATCCTGCTCAAGCTGCGGACCGAGCGGCATGACCACCATGAAATCCACAATGCTCGTGAACTGCACGGATGCGAGCACGAAGAGGATGATCCGCTCTCGCTGCCGCGAAAAATCTGAAAGACCGCTTCTCGCCTTCGGCAAACCAACCTCCTGTGCGAACGGGCCCGGGCCACGGGCGTGAGACATCAATCTATACACACGATCAATGCAGTGACTTTCAGCCGCGTCGATACGTTCGCGCCTTCGACGTGTAAACTATCGTGGCGGTGAACATGGCCGAGTGGAAACGAGAGGCAAAACATGCGTGCATTGACTGTGATTCCCGGGCAGGCGGGTTCGGCACGGATCGACGATGTCCCAGAGCCCGATCCATCGCTCGGGCCGCTGCTGGTGCAGGGGCTTGCGGTCGGTGTTTGCGGCACCGATCACGAAATTACCTCAGGCCAATATGGTTGGGCTCCTCCCGGTCGCGAACGGCTGATCCTCGGGCACGAATCGCTCGGTCGCGTGCTGGAGGCACCCGCCGAGAGCGGTTTCGCTGTCGGCGATCTGGTGGCCGGCATCGTGCGTCTGCCCGATCCGGTGCCATGCGTGAACTGTGCCGTTGGCGAGTGGGACATGTGCCGCAATGGCCAATACACCGAGCACGGCATCAAGGAAGTCGACGGCTTCTGCGCCGAACGCTGGCGCGTGCATCCAACGCATGCGGTCAAAGTGGCTCCCGCACTCGGGCATCTTGGCGTCCTCATCGAACCGACCAGCGTGGTCGCCAAAGCCTGGGATCACATCGAGCGCATTGGCCAACGCAGCGTCTGGAAGCCGAAGTCCGTGCTTGTGACTGGAGCGGGACCCATCGGACTGCTGGCGGCGATGATGGGCCGTCAACGCGGACTGGAGGTGCACGTACTCGATCGCGTGACCGATGGCCCCAAGCCGCAGCTTGTGAAGGATCTCGGGGCGAGCTATCACTCGGACGGCATCAACAAGCTTTCCGCGGAGGCGGATGTGGTGATCGAATGCACGGGCGTGGGACAACTGGTCTTCGACGTGGTGGCGAACACGCCCGCCGGTTGCATCACCTGTCTGACGGGCATCTCCTCGGGTGGGCGACCCATCGCTGTCGACATCGCATCAATCAACAAGTCGATGGTGCTGGAAAACGACGTCGTGTTTGGCTCGGTGAACGCCAATCGCCGGCATTATGAGATGGCTGCGGACGCGCTGGCCAAGGCCGATCTCGCCTGGCTGGGCCGCATCATCAACCGTCGCGTGAGCATGGAGGATTGGCAGAACGCCCTGACCCGTCGCCCGGACGACATCAAACCTATCATCGAGATCGCCATCTGATTCGTACGGCACGAATGCTGCACTGCCTCCATCACAACTCTGGAGGATCAGTCATGACAGTGCTGAAATGGGCATTCATCTTCTTCATCCTGGCCATCATCGCCGGGTTGTTTGGTTTCGCTGGCATCGCAGAGGGCTTCGCCGACATCGCGAAGGTGCTGTTCGGTATCTTCCTCTTCATCGTGCTGGTGCTGGTGATCCTTGGGGTGACTGTCTACAAAGCTGTCACTTGACTTGTCAGCGGAGTCCTGACGGTAATCTGGGTCAAAATGATCTTACCGGCTTTCTCCAGTTCATGGATTGTGCCCCGAATGACGATAAGAGGGGCAATCGCCGTTCTGGAAGCCAACCATGCGCCATGTCATCTGTCTGCTCTTTTTGACGAGCCTCGTCGGTTGTTCTTCGACGGGCTCGTTGGGTATCTCCTCACCGCAGCACCGGCTGCTGGAAGAGGCCAAGGCATTCCGCGATCTTGGAGCACCACCGGATGGGCCTCGCGAACTGGCTAAGACGCTGCTGCCGACGCACATCCTCGAGCCGGGTGACGTGCTGCTGGTGACGGTGGCCGATCTCGACTCGCCGATCCGTATTCCGGCCGATCAGCCCATCCAGCCCGATGGCACCATCGACTTGGGCAAGTACGGTCGTCCCATCGTCTCGGGCGGTACCGTGGCGAACGCCGAAGCGGTGATCGTCAGCGCGGTCAAAGCCTTCGAGAAAGACCCGAGCGGCATCACGGTCCGGCTGATCAATCGCGTGAGCAAGGTCTACTACGTGCTGGGTGAAGTCAACGCACCGGGCTCCTTCACCATCAGCGGCCGCGAGACGGCACTCGATGCGATTGTCGCCGCGGGGGGGCTCACGACCAAGGCGTCACAGGGCCGGATCATTCTAAGCCGGCCCACGCAACCGAGCGGCTGTCGCATCGTCATGCCGATCTGTTATCCGCAGATTGTGCAGCTTGGTGACACGACGACGAACTACCAGCTTCAGCCCGGGGATCGGATCTTTGTGCCGAGCCGCTCGATGTGGGAAGACTTGAACCCCTGCCCGCCGAAGCCGACGTGTGCCTGCTCAGGCCCGCAGGTGCCATGCAACCGCTGCGAAGTCGCGCAGTGAGTCAGCGGACGAATCGCCAGTGATCGGGGTTGGGTCCGTGATTGTGGACGTCTTCGTGCCACAGCAGGAACCCGCCCCGGAATGCGTCTTCATTCCCGCCGCGGCGGACGCCATTCGGGAGCGGGTCGACGTTCCGTGAGTTCCCGCCGCCGAGCACGACATAGTCCGCCTTCATTGCCTTCTTGAGATTTTCGATCGAGAGTGTGAGTACGCGCATCCACTCCCGCTGCCCGTGGTTTTTGCGGCCCGCACTGCCGAGCAGTTCGCCGAGAGTGTGGTCGCCGGGCCAGGCGAGATCGCCAAGCTCAAGCGGGATGACCACGCTGTCGCAGACGAGTGCGGAACCGAGCCCGGTGCCGAGGCCGAGATAGAGCATGCGACCGCCCTCGTAGGCACCCAGAGCCTGCATGGCCGCGTCGTTGACAACGATGGTGGGCTTGCGGAATGCCGCCTCGAAGTCGAATCCCACCCAGTCGGGGCCGAGCTTTCCGGGATCCTGCTCCGGGCCGTCAAAGCCGGTGTAGCCGGGGAAGCCAAGGGTGACGACGTCGTAGTTCCAGTCGCGGACAAGGTTGAGCACGCGTTGGACCGCTTCGCGTGCGGTCAAGCCGATGTGAGAATCAAACCGTCGCGGCTCGGTCTGACCGGTCACGATCACTTTGACCTGAGTCCCGCCGATATCCACGACTAGAACTTTCATGGTGAGTCGCCGTGTGGAATGATTGATCCAGAGAATTGGGATGCCCAATCCGCGTGCAATACGGATGCCAATAATCGATGCGTTTCATCATATGCTGGCATCGGGATTGCTGCTACCAAGGGACTATGAACACAACAACAACAAATAACCCTGCTAAAACACGAAGCTGGCGCCGCATCGCGATCTACGCGATTCTGAGTGTCACCGTGCTGGTGATCGTCTTCGTCCTGGGCGTCAACCTCTTTCTGAACTCGAGTCAGGCACGGCAGGTCGCGGCTAGTCAACTGACTGACATCATCGGCATGCCGGTGGAAGTCGAGAGCCTGAGCGTCGGCACCTCGCAGACGGAGATCTCATTGAAGAGCGTCGTACCTGGGCAGGACGATCCGCTCTTCAGCATCGCCTCCGTGACTGCGGATGTCTCGCTGCTCGACCTGATCAGCGGTGATGTGAACCCGAGCGAGATCGTGCTCCGCGGCGTCAAGGTCGTCGTCCCGCTCGACCGCGATGGAAAACTGCTGGCCGAACTTCCCAAAGCCTCGGATCCGGGCCAGTCAACCACAACACTGCCGACGGTCCGCATCGACGACGCTGAGATCCGCGTCCGCCAGCGGGGACGGCCCGAGTTTGTCATCCAGAAGCTGCAACTGAACGCCTCCACACGCGACAAGAAGTACATCGTGTCAGGTCACTTCGACGATCCGCAGTGGAAGCGGTGGAGCGTCGAGTGCGAGTATCAGCTTGATGGCGACGCTGGCAGCATCGTGATCGCGAATCAGACTGCGCCGCTGGTGCCAGACCTGCTGAAATCGATTCCGTACGTGCCGCCGGAGACGTGGGAACATGCCAGCGCCACCGGCGAGAGTGCGGCCGACATCCGCATCAACTTCGGCAAGGACTTCACCTACACGGTGACACTCACGCCGGCCGGGAAAGCCACGCTGACTTTGCCCGACATCGACGCGCCACTCGCGAATCTGTCGGGCACGGTCCGTGCCACCGGCGAGTCGGTCACCATCGAAAAGTGCGAAGGCTCGCTGGCCGGGGGTATAGTCAAAGTCGATGGCACGCTCGACTTCGGACCTGCGACCTCGAAGCTCCAGTTCAAAGTCGCCGCCGACGGCCTCGATCTCAAGAAACTGCCCGCGGAGTGGGGACTGCCTCAGCAAATCACGGGCAAGCTCCGTGGCAATGCCGATCTCACATTGACCGTCACGCCTGACGGCAAGTTGCATCCGCAAGGTGGCGGCGAGGCGACCATCGTCGATGCCAAAGTGGCTGGGCTCCCGGCGGAAGTCAAGCTGCGACTCCACGGCGACGGCACGCGCTACCGCTTCCAGTCAGAGAAAGTCACGATCCTGCCGCGTGCAGAGCCGTTCACGGTGCCGATCGATGTGATCCTGCAGGAGCCGCCGCCCGAGAAGAAGCCGGATGAGAAGCCCGAGCCCAAACCCGAAGCCACCACGCTCGATGCGTCGGTGGCTCTTCGTGATGTCGAGGTGTCGGAGCTGCTCAAGCAGCTTGAAGTCAAGATCCCGTACGCACTCGCGGGCAAAGTCACGGTGCAGGTGGCGCTCGCGGTGCCGGTCGGCGAGGTCACGGATCGCAGTTCGTATCGCTTTACCGGGACTCTCACGTCGCCGGCGTTCCGCTTTGAAGGACTCGAAGTCCGCGACGTGTCCGCCGTGATTCGCTATCAGGATGGCGTGCTCACGCTCACCGAGCTCAAAGCCAAGTTCCCCGCGGAGGGCGGCCAAGCCGGTTCGCTGCTGGGTACGGCGAAAGCTCAGGTCGAGCCCCGTGGTGACCTGACTGCCTCGCTGACCATCACCGACATCCCCAGCGGTGAAATTCTCAAAGCGGTGCCGGGCGTGAAGCTCGACCTCAATGGTGCCATCTCCGGCAAGGGTGATCTCAGCATCCCCATCAACGATCTGAAAGACACACAAAGCTGGAGCGCCAGTGCTTCGCTCAGCGCGAAAACACTCACGACCAAATCCGGCACCATCGAGAATCTCAGTGCCCGAGCCACACTCGACAAAGGCATGGTCAAGCTGACCGAGGCGAAAGCGGACTTGTTCAAGGGCACGATCAACGGCACTGCGGACGTGCCTCTGAGCGATGCTGCAAGTGCCAAGTTGCTTGTGGAGTTCAAAGATGTCGATTCGGGTGCCGTGACGCGAATGGTGCCCGGCTTCCCGGTGCCGTTGACTGGCCGCATTTCGGGCAAACTCGACGGCTCGGCAGAGCCCGTGAAGGATGGCAAGCCTCGCGTCATCACGGCAGACCTGAACTTGAACGCTCCGAAAATGACCGTGCGTGGCATCCCGGCGGAACGCCTCACCGGGAAGATCACTGTCGTGAAAAGCGTCGCCGAATACTCACTTGAAGGCCATACACTCGGTGGAACCTTTGATGTCAAGGGCCGCTATCCCGCCACCCCTGCGAACAAGGAACGCAGCTACCTGCGGCTGCGCAAAATTGACCTCAGTCGCCTCGGCGTGGCCATGAACAACGCCTCGCTCCGCCCACTCAGCGGCATCATTAACCTGAACTTCGAATTCGATCCTGAGTTCAGCGCGGGTGACGGGCGGCTCGAACTCTCCGGTTTGAAGTGGGGCCGCGATCCACTCGCCGGCGATCTCTCCGGTGCCATCACGCTCACCAAGGGTGCCATCGATCTCCGCAATTTCGGCGGCAACTTCGCCAGGGGCCGACTGCGTATCCGCGCCCGCTACGACATCGAGGACCCGCGGCGCAACTTCTACAACATCACGCTCGATCGCGCCTCCATCAAGCTCCTCGCGGGCCTCATCCCCATGAAGAGCCCCGACGGCGAAGCCAGCCTCATCGCCCGTGGCAAACTCTTCGGACCCACAGCCGCCAGTAATCTCACACTCACGCTCTCGGGAATCAATCTCGGCGGGCTGCCCGTCACGCAAGTCAACATTCCCATCGTCTGGACCGGTAGCTTCGACCGCGGCCGCATCGTGCTCCGCAACGGCGGCGGGCACATCGGAAACGGCAAGCTCACCGGCAACGTCACCTACGACTACGGTGCCGTCTCGCGGTTGGGTGGTGACATCCGCTTCCAAAACGTGCAAATCCGCAGCATCATCGGCAGTTCCAGCACTTTCGGCAACGGCCGCGTCAGCGGTCGCATCGACTTGGGTGGCGAAATCATCCGCAGCGTCGACGACATCACCGCAACGCTCAACGCCAGGTTGAACCAGACCTCCGTGCGGGAGGTGCCTTTGATCTCAGTGGTGTCGCCGTTCCTGCAGCCGATCGGGCTGCTGAAGCCATTTGATTCCGGCGAGGTGAAGGGGCGACTGTCGAAGGGCGTCTTCCGCCTGGAGCGCTTTGCGCTCTCGAACCCCGCCGCACATCTGTTTGCGGAAGGGAGTATCACACTGAAAGGTCGCGTCGATCTTGATGTGATTGCAGCCACGGGTCAGGTCACGCCGAATCCCCGCTTGCTGCAACTTGTGGGCGTCGCCGCGATTGGACCGCTGCCGCTGGTGACGATCCAGCGTGTGAGTGATCTGCTCTCGAACCGCATGGTGCGTCTGAGCGTGACCGGCACAATCGCGTCGCCGCACGTGCAACTCAACAAGGCGGCTCTGCTGACCGACACGGCCGTGCGGTTCTTCCTTGGCACGTACATCGTCCCATCGTCCGTGAGCGGCTCACGATGATTACCAGCCATCGGGTAGGCCAGTCGTCGCCTTTACAGGGGGTGCGATGCCGAGGGATTTGCACACCATCGGCGTGAGGCTCAGCCAGTCGAATGGAGTGGACCGCTTGCCCTGATTCGGTACATTTGCGCCCAGTGCCAATGCGAACACGCGTCGGTCGTAGTCATGCAGGCTGCCGTGATCGACGCCCAGGCTCGCCCGGCCCATCAACTGCAAGTACGGCTTCTGAACGATGTACACATCGCCGCTGCGCTCGGGATGAAACGCATTCCGCACCGCATCGAACATGAGCTTCTGCTCCGGTAAGCTCGTACCCTCCTGAAGCTGCGTCCGCGAAAACGCGATCATTGCGGCGTCGCGATTCGACAGCCATTTCGTGGCATACGCCTCGACTACATTGAACGGCACACCCGACGCTTCGATCAGCCGCTTGTTCAGATAGATCCACGGTTTGGTGATGTTGAAGTCGCCTTCGACCCAGCGTCCGGGGTTGCCGTCCGGTCGGCCAAATGTCTCGTCGAGTGCCGCGTCGAGCCCGCTGATGAGGTCGCCGGCACTGATGCGACCCGCTCCGGCGTGGGTCTTGGCAACGACCTCCGGCAGCGGGGCGATGCCGTGATCGGCCGTGATCAGCAGCGTGTATTTGCCGCGGCCCACGCTCTCATCGAGATACTTGATCATTTCCGCCACGAGTTTGTCGGACCGCAGCGTAATGTCGAGAACTTCATGCGAATCGGGGCCGAACTTGTGGCCGACGACATCGTTTGACGAGTAGCTGAGGCAGAGCACATCGCTGGTGCCGTTGGTGCCGAGTTTTTCCGCGCTGATAGCGGCCTTGGCGAAATCCCAGAGCAGTTCATTGCCGAAGGGGGAGGACTCCAGGGCGCTGAAGTAGGCAGCACCGGCAGTCGCCGGCGGCAGCGTCTTCGGCAGCGTGGTCACTTGAGCAAACTCGCCGGGCTGATCATCACGACCGGCGAGGCGATCGTAGTCGTCTTTCTTGCCGAGCCGGTCCCAGGACTTGCCGCCCCATTGCTTGGCGGTGCCGCCACCGTTGAACTGTTCGACCCAGGCGGGCAAACGATCGCGATAGAAGGTGCTCGTGTGGAATTCACCGTTGTCGAAGCAGTAGACACCCGCGGCGTTGCGGCCACCGAGCAGCACGGCAGCGCGGTCCTTGAGCGCAAAGCTGTAGAGCCGGCCTTTGTCATTCGTGCCGGCTTTGAGAGCTTCGCCGAGTGTGGGTGCGAGAATTCGCGTCGGTGCGAGGCCCGGTCCGCGATCGCTCCCTGCCGGCACCCGTGTGGTCGCGCCGTCGCCGGAACTCGACACCACCTCACCGCGGCTGCGGTCGTACCAACTGTTTTCAATAATGCCGTGCACGGAGGGGTTGGCTCCGGTGGAGAGAGAGGCATGACCCGGGGCAGTGGCACTGGCGGCGTAAGGAAGCGTGCAGTTGGCGTACCAGGTACCGTCGCGTTTGATGCGTTCGAAGCCATCGGTGCCGAAGAGAGAGGACCAGCGTTCGAGGTAGTCGCCGCGCATCTGGTCGAAGACGACGAGCACGACGAGTCGCCCGCCACTGGCCGCAGCAGGATCGCCGCTCAAGACCGGCGGCGTCGGTTTGGAAAGGAACCACACCGCACCAGCGATCAGTGCCAGCGTCGGGGTCAGGAATAGAGCGAGCTTCAAGTACTTCAGCACAACTGTTCCATTCGGTGATGAGTCCGCGGCACTGGCCAGGTTTGGTAGTCGTGAGTCACTCGCTCACGATACACAATCACTTCCCCTCGTTGGATTGCACTATCCACTCTTCATCGAAGAACCCTGCCCTGAATACGCCGCTGAGCGTGCGGGTGTTCGGCGGGCCGTCGGCCGACACCAACGGGTTGACCATCACCTGCAGCATCAGGGTCCGGACCATCGCGGCACGCTCCAAAGGTGTGTTTCCACTCTACGGATTCGGCATAAGTGCCGCTCACGCCAGTTTCAATAGAAAGAACTCCGTCCGAGTAATCGAATCAGGAGTGACGACGTGGCCTCGACCAAGATGATCGACATTCGCCGTGGCAATGTGCTCGACATGAACGGCTCCCTCTGGTACTGCCTCGAGCGCGACCTCAACACGCCCGGCAACTGGCGGGCGATCCTGTACCTCAAGCTCAAGAACCTCAAGACTGGATCGATCACGCAGGAGCGCGTCCACCCCGACGACAAAGTCGAGGTGGTTTTCCTCGACACTCGCGACTTCACCTACAGCTACAAGGACGGCGACGACTACGTCTTCATGGACGCCGAGACGTTCGAGCAGGTGACGCTCAGCGAAGTGATGGTAAAGGACTCGATGCCGTTCCTCCGCGAAAACGATCCCTGCAAGATCACGTTCTACGACGGCAAAGCCCTGGGCATGGAAGTGCCGCAGAACGTGACACTGACGGTGGTCGAGACCGAACCAGGCATCAAGGGTGCAACTGCCGCGGCCCAGACGAAGCCCGCGACGCTCGAGACCGGGCTCGTGGTGCAGGTGCCGTCGTTCATCGCACAGGGCGAAAGCATCGTTATCGAAACGCTCGAAGGCAAGGCAAAGTATCTGAAGCGCTCGAAGGAATAGTGTGCTAGTCTTCCCCCAAGCCCCCAGTCATCACGGAGGCTTTTCTATTGGGCATAGACATGCGCGCTTTGCTACTTATCCTGCTGACTAGCACGCCAATCGTCGGTGATGAACTCTACAAAGATACGAAGCGGCATTTCCAATTCCGCATCCCGGACGGCTGGTTCGCAATCCCTCAGGCGGAATTGGATGCGATGTTGGCCGGCGTACGGGGGACGGACAAGACCGATCAGGACTTGCAATACATCTGCTGCCTCCGCAGAACCGGTAGCAACCCTGGCGATTTACCGAGCATTGTGGTTCAGGATATTCCGAGGACTATACATTACAGCAGTTGGGACGACTTCGAAACCGGGATGAGCAAAGACCTGAATCAGCCGCTGGTGACATTGCAGAAGAATGAGGATGGGCACTTGGTCAAGTCGCTCGAAGTGAAGACGATCTATAGCGACCGACCGAATAACCGCGTCCTCATGATAACCAGCATAGGCGGACAAGGAATGTCCGAGATCCGTGGTCTCTCCTTCACTCACGTTGGTTCGGAAAGAATGATCGTCCTGCATTGCTGGGAAGAAGAAAACAACTTTGAAGCAGCTGTGCCGATTTTCGAGCGTATCAGCGACAACTTTCACTACGAAGACGGATATTCATTTCAGCCGGTCCTAGCTGCCAACATTGTTTCCAGCCCCAGTGTTTCCAGCGTCGAGAACCTCAAGCCTCTAGTCTGGCTCGCCTTCTTCCTTGGAGCCATGGCAATCTACATCCGCCGAAGACGATAACCTAGATCAATGAGCATCTACGATTTCAGCGTCAATGGCATTGATGGACATCCCATCGCTTTGAGTAGCTACCACGGCCGCGTACTCCTCATCGTCAACATCGCCAGCAAGTGCGGCTTCGCTGGTCAGTACACCTCGCTCGAGGAGTTGCAGAAGAAGTACTGCGAGCGCGGCTTCGATGTGCTCGGCTTTCCCTGCAATCAGTTTCTGTGGCAGGAACCCGGCGACGGCACATCATGCCGTGTCAGCCACGGCGTCAGCTTCCCGCTCTTCGCAAAAATCAAAGTCAACGGCTCGCAAACAGACCCGCTCTACGAGTATCTGAAGAACACCTGCCGCGGCACGCTGGGCACGAAATGGATCAAGTGGAACTTCACGAAGTTCCTCATCAACCGCGAAGGCGTGCCGGTGCAGCGATTCGGCACGGCGACGCCACCACAACATCTGGAAGCGGCCATCGAATCACACCTCAAGTAATCACTCCACCGTCACGCTCTTGGCCAAGTTCCGCGGTTTGTCCACGTCGCAGCCGCGAAGCACCGCGATCTCATACGCCAGCAACTGCAGCGGGATGCTCACCACCAGCGGCTGCAGATACTCCGGCACATCGGGCACCGCGATCACGTCGTCCGCGAGCCGGGCCACGTCGCGATCGCCTTCGCTGCACACTGCGATCACCGGACCACCGCGGGCTTTGATCTCCTGCATGTTGCTCATCACCTTGTCGAAGACATTGCCCCGCGGCACGAGGAAGACGCTGGGCGTGTCTTCGTCCACGAGCGCGATCGGCCCGTGCTTCATCTCGGCCGCCGGGTAGCCCTCCGCGTGGATGTAGCTGATTTCCTTGAGCTTGAGCGCGCCTTCGAGCGCGGATGGATAGAGATACTGCCGGCCGAGATACAGACAATTATGGCAGTCGGCGTACTTCTCGGCGACCTTGCGGACCTGATCGTGGCAGCCAAGTGCCTTGCGGACGAGGTCCGGCATTGCTCGCAGTTCGTCGATGATCCTCGCACCCTGCAGGCTGGAGAGGTGTCGCGTCCTTCCGAAGAAGAGCGCAAGCATCGTCAGGACGGTGACCTGGCTGGTGAAGGCTTTGGTGCTGGCCACGCCAACTTCCGCACCGGCATGCAGATAGACGCCGCCGTCGGCTTCGCGGGCGATCGTGCTGCCGACCACATTGCAGATGGCGAGGGCCGTGTGGCCCATGCGCTGGCTCTCGCGCATCGCGGCCAGGGTATCCGCGGTCTCGCCGCTCTGCGTGATCGCGAAGAGCAGCGTGTTCGGATCGATCGGCGGATTGCGGTAGCGAAACTCGCTGGCGTATTCCACCTCCGCCGGGATGCGGGCGAGCTCCTCGAAGAGATATTCCCCCGTGAGCCCGGCATGATAGCTGGTGCCGCACGCGGTCATGATCACGCGGTTCATCGAGCGCAACTGGCTGGCGGACAGGTTGAGGCCGCCGAAATGTGCCGTGTTGTCGGTGTCGTCGAGTCGACCGCGCATCGCGGCTGCGATCGTCTCGGGCTGCTCGTAGATCTCCTTGAGCATGTGGTGTGGAAAGTCGCCCAGGTCGCTGGCGATCTCGCCCAGGTAGTCGCGGATGTCGTTGGGTGTCGATTCCACCACAAGATCATCCGCGTCGCGGATCGACCACTCGCGGTCGTTGAGCAGGCACATCTGGCGGTCTTCGAGATAGACCACGCGATTGGCGTAGCCGGCGAGTGCATTGGCATCGGAGGCGATGTAGGTGCCGTCGTCGCCGATGCCCAGCACGAGCGGGCTGCCCATGCGGGCACCGACGATCACGCCGGGCTCGTGCCGGCAGACGACGGCGATGCCATAGGTGCCCTTCACGAGCGCGAGTGTCTGCCGCACCGCCTGCGACAGCTCTCCCTGG
>JBGSSZ010000243.1:0-4571 GCA_041736785.1 Limnoglobus sp. | reverse complement strand
ACCGGCCTGCGTGCCGACGACGACGAACCCGGGCCCGAACGCGGCACAGGTGGGCATCGCACGGTAGGGCGTGATCAGACGGCGGACTTCTGCACCGCGGCCGCCGGGCTTCGGTGCATACCAGACCTGGAGTTCGCCCCGCATGTCGCCGTCGCCGCCCGCGGTGAGCACGAATTCATCGTCCGGAGAGAACTCCGCCAGTACGGCAAATCGGGCCCCACTCGTGGCATTGATGATGGTGCCGACCGGTTGACCGTCGGCGAGGCTGACGACTTCGAGGCGGCCGTCGTCCTGATCGAAGAGCACGCGACCGCCGCCGGAGGAAACGCCGAGGGTGTCGACGTTCGCCTTGCGGTGATCGATCGTGCGATCCACGGCTGCGTTTTTGTCGCCGATGGTCCAAACGCGGACCGTCTTGTCGCGGCTGGCGGTGACGAGCTTGGCCTGCGGAGTGAACTTCACCGTGGTCACGGCGTCCTTGTGCTCGCCGGGAAGAGCGTACATCTTCTTGCCGTCGTCCACCTGCCAGACGAAGATTTCGCGACCCGCGGCGGAAACCAGATAACGGCCGTCAGGACTGAAATCGAGGCAGGTCACGCCGCCGGTGTGCGTGTCAGCAAACTCTTTCATCGGTTTGTCGGAGATGCGATCGGGGTTGGTCAGATCCCAGATGCGGATGCGACCATCGTCACCACCGGTCGCTGCCAGGTGCTTGCCGGCCTTCGCGCCGGTGGTTGCCACGGAGCGAACGCCCACAGGGTGATGCAACCGGGTCTGCTGCTTGCTCTTGTTCGCGTCCCAGACGGTGGCCGTGCCATCGAGGCTCGACGACACCACTTGCGGTCGATCCGGGTGTGCGGAAATGGCCACACCCGTCACTTCCAGGCGGTGCGTGATCGAGCCCGCCTTGAGGTCCGGACCGACCGGCAGCGTAGGCTCGATGGTCACGCTCATCCCCGGCTTCACGGTATCGCAGAAGTGGGCTTCCATCGTCCCTTCGATGCGGACGTCTTCCAGCGAGAGAATTTCCATGATCGGCATGCCAGCGCGGACCACTTCGCCCGGTTCGACCATCACATTGGTGACGACACCAGTGACTGCCGCACTGGAGCGGTGCCGGGCCCGCATCACCATTGCCCGCTTCTCTTCGCCGTAGGCTTTGGCCTTCTCCCGTTCGGAGGTGAAGATGTTTTCGCGATAGCGGGCGAGCGTGGCTTCGGCGTTAAGAATTTCGACCTGCGACGCGGCCTCGGGGGTCTGTATGAGAATATCGAGCGATTTCTTGATTTTCTCCGCGCCGATGGTCGCCTCGGCGATGGCCTTGTCCGAGGCGAGGCGAATCTGCTGCGAAGCTTCGATCTGCACCAGGGCTTCAAGGTCGTTCAGGAGCGCCACAGTCTGGCCCTTGGCCACACGACTGCCGATGCGCAGCCGCTTGAACGGCAACTGATGCTCCTTGTCGTTCGGGTCATACATGATGCTGCCGTCTTTGGGATCGACGGTCGTCCCCGCCGGCAGCATCGAGCCGACGATCTCCACTTTGCCATCCACTTCCGCGGCCACGGTCTGCTTCTTGTCCATGCGGATGATCGCGTTCGGGATGATCACCGTTTGTTCGACGGCGTCCGGGAGCGGGATTTTCTCGGGGGCCTCCGCTGTGTAAAGCGGGTTGCCGACGTCCACCGGGGCACTCGCTGTGGCCTTCACCGGTTCGGTGCTGGTCGACGAGCTGCAAGCCGGGAGCGACAGGCTAATGAGGCCGATAACAGGTGCGATCATCCATTTGCGACGCATGGGAGTCCTCACAGAAAGAGGCGACGATAGTAGGCCGTCGGCGAAGGTGTCGAACGGCATGGCACAGCGGGGAGACCTGGCACGGGCGTGCCAGCGTCCGATCAAAAGAAGAAGATCACGTGCTCGTAGAACCATTCCCAGACGCCGTGGAACAGTGAGTAGCCCAGCGAATGGCTGCCGCAGCGGATCTTCACATGCACTTCCTGCCCTGTCACGAACAGGTTCCGAGGGATCTTGCGATCGTCGGGGAAGTCTTCGAGGTTGATCTGTACGTAGGCGATGACGACGGGTTCGCTCTCATTGTGGTCATCTTTGTTCGGGATCGCCTCCGCAGACATTTTGTCCTGATACAACCGCCCGGAATACTTGCGGTCGCTCTCGCTCGTCAGCAGCAAATCGACATCGAGGTACGGCTTTTTGTCTGCATCCAACTTGTGCATGTTCGGCGTGGCGAACGCCTGGAGCACATGGCCCATGTTCCGCTGCGGAATCTTGAGCGTGATGTGCCACGCACCTTCGGTGTAGCCGAGTCGCTGGATGGGTTCGTTGGGCCTGACGGTGCGACCGAGCACCTGATCGCGGTTCTCGGCGTTGAGCAGCGTCCACCGAGCGCCGGCGGGCACCTTGCTGCGATCAAGCTGCGGTGCGAGGGCGAAGAACATGCCGTTCATGCCCTGACCGGGGTCGAGGTTGTAGAGCTTCCGCAGATTGACGAGGTGTTCGGACTGCATCTGCACGAACGCTTTGTCTTCGAGAAGTTGCCGATACATGGTGGTCTGCTCCGCGGCGGGGAGGCCCTTGGTGTCGAAGCTCTCCATGGCGTTGATGCGGGCTTGGCGAGTGTCGACTTCCATCATCGCCTGGCGGTATTTGTCGCCGAGCATGTCCGACACCAGGAGAGCGATCTCAGCGCCGGAATCGACGACGTCGCCCTGTCGCCGGGTCAATGTCCGCACCTGGCCCTCATGCGGCGGATAGACGTAACCCGTCACCACCGGTTCAAGTTGGCCCTTCGAGTCGACCTTCAGCGACGCCGGCACGAAGATCATGCAGAGCATCAGTACGGTGGCGAGGGCGAGGCCGCCGTAGGTGAAAAACTTGGCTTTGCCGCCGAGGCCTTCCTGCACCCGCATGACGGGCCACCAGAGCCACTTGAACGGCACCTTCTTGAGTTCAGCGGCGTTGTAGAGTGCCGGGGCCGCGTGCTTGCCCACCACGTCCATTCGGCTGATGATCGGGTCCGCATTCTCCGGCGGGTTGAACATCTCCAGCAGCATCACCGAGCGGGCCGGCTTCTTCTCGTCCTTCTCCCGTTCGTCGCGGATCGGCTGAACCACCAGCAGTTTGGGCTGGCTCTCCGACAGATATTCATCGAGCGCGTTCAACACCTGCGGCGGCAGACTCTCGTCTTTCTCGCCCTTGAAGACGAGCTTCTCGCCCCAGTTCTGCACGCTGTCGAAGAGATCGCGCATGCGGCGGACGTGCGTCGCGGCTTTCTCCACCACGTCGGCCCCGCTGACGGCTTCGACCGTGGTCTTGCGGCCGTGCCGCACCCCGACGCAGAGACGATCGCACTCGATCAGACGGCGACCCTCGTTGGCGATGTGATACGCCACCTCAGTGGGGTTGAGCGTGCCGTGGATCAGCCGGGCGAAGCTCTCGATCTGCGTGAAGATCTTGTCGAGCCCTGCCGCTGTGCGGTTGTTGCTCGTGGAGTGATAGAGGCTGGCATAACCCGCCATTTGCACGGCGTAGTTCAGGAACGTCGGATACGCCCGCGGGTCGTGGCTGGCTTCCTGAAAGATTTCCAGCAGCCCCATCGGCTGTTTCTCGGCATTCACGATCGGTGCGAAGAGCGTGAAATAGTCGGTCAGGTTCCGGGCGGGCACCTGTCCCGGCTCGGCGAGCCCGGTCAGCAGTTCCTGCGGCTGGACCATTACCGGTCGTGGCGGCTGGGCCTGGAACACATGCCGGAGCATTTCGTTGTGGCATTGCCGCCCGCCGCGCTTGTCGTCGAGGCCCACCTTGTCGAGGTTGGTCTGACAGGCGATCTGCAGGAATCCCTGTGGTGTGCGCAGCCAGACCGCCCCGGCGGGGGCCTCGATGGCGTTCACAGCCCTGTTCAGGAACTTCTCGTAGAACTCTGTGGGTGGCAGGCTGGAACCAGCAAGCTTACTGGCTTCCTCGAAAGCGTCGTCGATCTGGCGACTGAATCGGTTTTGATTCGGTTCCTTGGCAGGCGGGGTGGTGCTCACGGCAACCCTCTGAAGAATCCTTCAATACGGAACAATCAACAAAGTCCGTATTATCTTATTGTTACGGCGACGGCTCAGCAAGGAACGCTAATCCCGCTGCCGACGCTCACATCTTGGGTCACGGGATCCCAAAGCGGCAGAAGCTCTTCTTCCAATTCCGCCCGGGAATACGACTCTGACGGTCCTACCAGCGATTCAGATTCCCCACTTTCGCAGATGTGGGGCGTTCCAACAAGATCATTGACAGAATGTCACACTGTCGCGAATGGTGCGAATGCCGTTCCATTCACCCGCGACTGCGCATTTTACTCGTGATGCTGGCTTTCCCAGAGCAGAATACGCTGCATTAAGTCGGCAGGTTCGACGAATGCGACTGGCAGCGGCCACAGGAAACGCTCGCTGGCTGCGAGCTGACACGCGGCGCTGCGGCCGTGGGGATCGATGTCACACCAGAGTTGCACGAACCGCGAGATGGCCCGCCCGCGTCGGAACAGCCGCCCCACGAGGTGCCCGGCCTCGTCG
>JBGSSZ010000117.1:0-6056 GCA_041736785.1 Limnoglobus sp. | reverse complement strand
TGAGTACTCCTGAGTTGCCGCAGTACGGCTGCGATTGAACGAAAAAGACAAACGCTCTGACAAAATGAATCCAACAAACGGTCATTCTCGCCACGACCTCAAGCTGAAACGATCCATGCCAGGGTGCGGACTTGTGAGAGTTCAGTGATAATAGCAGGTACACCCGAGTTGGTACAAGCGGGATGACCGTGAAAACTAGCAAGAAAGGCTCAGTTGTTACACAACGGATAATTGTTGCATTCTCAGAATACTCGCGGAATTGAGAAGTGGCGCGAGTCGCGACAATGCAAGGAACTTGAAAACGAGTCCTGAATCGGATTCATGTCCAGCCAAGGGTGAATCCTAACTCTCGATTGAATGAAACCACCTCGCTCAGCCGTCGCGGCTTGAGAATCGCCAGCACGCAAGGCCGAGCATCACGGCGATGAACGCGAACGATGCACCAAAGGTAGCCGTGTAGCTGGGAATCGGTTCATCGAGATTCTTGTTCTTAATCTCCGCAGGAGTGAGAATCCCATCGGCGATCAGGCGGATCATGCGGTCGTCGAGGTCATAGGTCCGTGGCAGGATCGTATGGCCGACGTTCGCCACGACCTTCACCCAGTCGGCAAAGTTGGTGGCTCTGCTGACCTCGGGTGGCAACTCGTCGTCGCTGCCCGGTTGCAGCTCCCTCAGTTTCTCCTTCATCTTTTCCGTCTGCCGTTCCGCCTGTTGAACCTTGTCGTGCAGATAGCCCGCACCGAACGCCAGGGCCCAGACGATCACGGTCGCGAGGATGGCCAGCAGGCTGCTGCGGGTGAGCACGGCGACGAGCACCGACACCGAGTAGAGGATTGCGAAGTAGAACGTCACGATCGGGATCATGGCGAGGATCTGCGGCGTCCAGATGCCATTGCGCAGACCGATGATCAGCCACATCCCGCCGACAATCGCAGTCGTCAGAATGAACACGAACGTAAGCCCGCCGATGTACTTGAAGATCAGAAGTTGCGGTCGGGTGATCGGTTTTGAGACGTAGAGATCAAGCACGCCCTTGCCGAGCATATTTGGGATGTAGCCTGCGGTGATGATGATGCTGACGAAGAGCGTGATCCAGGCTCCGATATCGTTGACGAGCCGTTTTTCCAGAGTGTAGACGCCTTCGCGGAGCGATTCAGTGAGCATCGGCATTTCAAGGCCGAAGAAGATGGACGGCTCATGCTGCCACGAGAGACGGTCGGGTGTTTTCGTGCCGGTGGTGCTCACCTGATAGCGGATCTCTTTTGCTTTCTCCGCGGCCGGCGCCTGCACGATTTTCAGGTTGTCGAGGAAAAAGAGTTTCTCTTTGAGCAAGGTGCGGATACTGGAGCGGTCCGTGGGTAAGCCTGACTTTTTCGCGAGTGCTAAATCTTCCGGCGAATTGGTGGCAATAACCAGATCGAAGTTATAGTCAGCGATCCAGGGTGAGTCAGGCTTGGACGCGGTATAGTTCTCGATGACATACTGCGGATTGCCCGACCCGGCGGTGCGCTTGCTGGCCCAGTTCAGGGTGCTGAAGGTATTGCTGAGTGCCGTTTCCAGTGAGACGAGCTTGAACGACACGCTCCCAACGAAGACCAGCAGCAGCACGCAGAGGACGAGCATCGCCTGCAGCACCCAGGTGCTGCGCGATTCGCGGAAGGAGTCTTTCAGGATCGCGAAGAACTTGTTCACGTTGGCTTCTCTTGAGTGCTGAGAGTCATCACGCTCGCGGGTGCACGGGTTTGCGCTTGCGTTCCGTGCCGGGGGCGTTCTCGTCCACCGTGCTGATAAACACATCCTCCAGGCTCTGTTTCTTCTCCTGCAGGTGCCGCAGTCGGAGGCCCTTGGCGTGCAGCATGGCCAGCACGCGATCGACCGCGGCGGCGTCGTCGCCGATCACCACTTCGTGATACTTGCCGACGGTTTCGACTTTCACACCCAGGTTTGCGGCGGCGTCGAGTGGGAATTCTTCGCCCGCGGCGAGGCCGATCACGAAGCGGCCTTCCTGGCGTGTGAGTTCGGCCATGGTGCCGCTGCGGACCATCTCGCCACGCTCGAGAATCGCCACGCGATCGCAGACGAGTTCGAGTTCGCCGAGCAGGTGCGAGTTCACGAAGACGGTCTTGCCTTCGCCTTTGAGCTTTTCCATGAGTTCACGGATTTCGCGTCGGCCGACGGGGTCCACACCGTCTGTCGGTTCGTCGAGGAACACCACGTCGGGCTCGTGCATGATGGCGCTGGCGATGCCAAGCCGCTGCTTCATGCCTTTGGAGTATGTCTTGATGCGGGTGTTCATCCGCTTGGAAATGCCGACGACTTCGAGGACCTTGGGGATGCGGGCTTTGCGCTCGCTGCGGCTGAGGCCGTAGAGTTGACCGTAGAAATCGAGCAGCGAATAGCCGGTGTGGTAGCCCGGAAACTGATGATCTTCAGGGAGATAGCCGACACGTCTGCGGATTCCCGCGGGCCCGGGGGGTTGGCCGAGAAGCTCAGCGTTTCCGTCGGTGCTTTTGACGATACCGAGCAGGATCTTGATGAGTGTGCTCTTACCCGCACCGTTGTGTCCGATGAGGCCGAACACCTCGCCGGGACGCACTTCGAGGCTCACGCCACGGAGAGCTTCGACAGCGCCATAGGTCTTGACGAGATTCTCAACACGAATGACGGCCACGCGATGACTCCGCAGGGTTCGGACGTTCTATGGATTTCCGGTTCGGCCAACGCGGAGACGAAGACGGTGTTCTCAGTACATGGGACATTCGTTTGCGATAGGATGATCTTTGAACGCATACTGTCCCCAGGCAGGATTTGCCGTGCCATTCATTGCCCAGTGTCCGCATTGCCGAAACGCGAAGGTGCAGGCTCCCAGCCGCAAGCAGGGGACGATGCACACCTGTCCGAAGTGTGCGGCGACCTTTCCGCTTGAGCCGTGGGTGGAGACCAATCTCCCTGTGGAGTACAAGCTGCCACCGGTGGATTTCGATCTGAACGAAGCCTATCGCGAATCGCCGGCGGACAGCTTTGCGGAAGCCCGGACCGAAGTCCATCGCCCTATGGACGTGGCGACGAGTGCCACGCCGAGCGAGGTGATGCCGCTGCCGGCGTCGATTCCTGCACCCGCAGTGATTGAGACTGACTACACGCCGGAGGTGACGCGGCTCGAGCCATCGCTCGTGCTCGTCTTTGCCGCGGGTGGCGTCTTTGGGCTGGCGATGCTGCTGACGCAGATCACCTATGGCCGACTGATCGCGATTCCATTTCTGCTGCTCGGCGGATTGCTCGGATTTCTGGCTTTGCCGGGGCTGGCGGAGCGCAGAAAGTATGGCTGGGCCGCGATCGCGGTGAACGTGGTGGGCTTGCTGTTCGTCACACTCATGCCCGACTGGCTGGGTGCGGGAACTTGGCTGCCGTTGGCTGACCCGAACGCCGGGCCCAAGCCCGTGATGGCAGTCAGCCACACTGGCGAGAAGACTGCTGGTGAGTGGATCGATGCGAAAAATGCAGTCTGGCAGCAGGACGACGTGCGGTTTGGCATTGTCAGTGTGAAGCTGGTGCCGCTCGACGCGGCTGCAAAGCAAAGCTCAAAGTCCGTACTGCGGATCATGCTGCGGCTCTCCAACGTCGGTGTGGCTCGGGAAATCCTTTTCAGCGGTTGGAGCGGTGAGGCCATTCCAAAGCTGACTGTCGCCAACGGGCCGCTGGTCACGTTTCATAAGATGGAGAGCGCTGCCGCAGGAGTGAAGCCCGGCAAAGACATGGAGATCGTGCTGGTGTTCGATCTGCCGCCCAGCATTGGCGAACTGAAGCTCGAACTCCCCGCGATTGCGTTTCCCGGCACGGACGCTGTGAAGTTCACGATCCCCGCGGCGATGATTACCCGTGAGAAATAATATGAAACGCTCTGCATTCACGCTCATCGAGCTTCTGGTGGTCATCGCGATCATCAGCACACTCATCGGCATGCTGCTGCCCGCGGTGCAGAAAGCCCGCGAGGCGGGATCGCGGATTTCGTGTGCCAACAATCTGAAGCAGATTGGCCTGGCGATGCAGAACTACGCCGGGGAGTTGAACCGCCTACCCCCAAGTCGCATCCGCGTCGGCGGCGCGACTTGGGCCGTCATGATCCTGCCATTCCTGGAGCAGGACAACCTCTACCGCCAGTGGGACCTCGGCCAGAGCTACTACCAGCAGAACAGTGTCGCCCGGCAGAGCGCCGTGAAAGGCTACTTCTGCCCGTCGCGGCGAACGAGCAGCGCCTCGCTGACCGGCAGCACGAGTGGCGATGTGCCCAGTGATCCTACGTGGGGCAGCAGCACTCACATGCCAGGTGGCCTCAGCGACTACGCCGTGTGCGTCGACAAGAGCGGCTTCGACACCACCAACTCCACCGTCACCAGCCTCGGCGGAGCATTCCAACTCGGCACCGGCATCGGTATCTCTGACTTCCCCGACGGCATGAGCAATACATTCCTCGTCGGCGAGAAGCACATCCCCATCAACAAGAACGGCATCGGCTGGTGGGACTGCAGCGCCTACAACGGCGACTATTATCAATGCAGTTGTCGCACCGCATCCCGCGGCTACGGGCTCACAACCAACCCCAACGACACCACCTGGAAGTTTGGCAGCCGGCACTCGCTCGTGGTGCTCTTCGTCTTCGCCGATGGCCATGTCGCCAACGTGCCGGAGTTCACCGATCCGTATGTGTTGGAGTTGCTGAACCAGCGCAATGATGGTCAGGTGATCCCGACATGGTGAGTGAGTTTGCGAAGACGGTGCTGGAATATCTGGAGACGGAGTTGGCGACCGCAGCGGCAGACGAGCGCGAAGATCTGCTGCGAAAGGCGTCGGCACTGCTCGAGCTCGATGATGCCGATCTGAAAGCCGATGCTGAGCCCGCGGGCCGTCACTAATCTTGACAGTATGATCCCCCTTCGCCTGCGGCTCGCCGGGTTCCTCTCCTACCGCGAGCCGCAGGAACTCGATTTCACCACGGCCCGGCTCTGGCTGCTCGCAGGAGCCAACGGCAGCGGCAAGTCGGCTGCGTTCGACGCCATCACCTGGGCACTCTTCAATACCCACCGCGGCGGCACACAGCACGGCAATGAACTCATCCACAAAGCCGCCGACCGCTGCGCTGTCGGCTTCGACTTTGAACTCGCCAGCGGTCAGTACCGCGTCGAGCGCTCGCTGCGACTCACCCGCAGCGGCGTCAGCGGCACCCAGGGCATTTTTCAGTACGACGCTGGCGAATGGCATCCCGTTGCCGAGACCACGCGCAAGGCCGGCTTCGATGACTGGATCCACCGCAACCTCGGACTGACCTTCGACGCGTTTACGACGAGCCTCCTCCTGCGGCAGGGACACGCGGAGAAGTTGCTCGACGCTACGCCGAAAGGGCGCGCCGAAATCCTCGCCAGTGCGGTCCACCTCGAGCGCTATCAGGCTCTGCACGCTCGGGCGAACACCGAGAAGCTGAAACAGAAAGCGATCGTCGACGCCCTCGATTCCCAGCGACTGAGCCCGCCGCTGCCGAGTGCGGAGGAGATGGAGAATGCTGCGGCAGAACTGGCCCGTGCAGAAGTGACTATCGCAAAACTGCGAAACGATCTGACGGACGCGGAAACCCATCTCGCAGCAGCGCATCGCTACGGTGCGCTGACAGAGCGGCTCTCCGCGGCCCGGCGGGAGTTGGCTGGAGCCCATGCCTTACTTGCCGACGCTGACAAGATCCGCAAGGATCACGCACGCCTGCTCGAACTCTGCGCTGTCGTGCCGATCGCAGAGACCGTCGTCGTCACACATGCCAAGCGTACGGACTCTGAACATCGCACGGAGCGATTCTTGAAACAGCAGGCGACCGTGAAACAACAGCAGGCACGGTTGGACCACGCGCTCGCCAACTCGCGAGCCACGCGGCAGGAGTTGTCCAAGACGCTCGCGGCCGATGAAGCACGCCTCGCGGAGACCGGGCAGCGGTTGCGGACACTGGCTGCCGCGTTGCAGACCGTGAAACTCGTCGAAGAGCATGCCGCGGAAGTCGCCCGGCTTGAGCA
>JBGSSZ010000093.1:0-1549 GCA_041736785.1 Limnoglobus sp. | reverse complement strand
GATGCCGAGCGCCGAAGCCAGCCCGACTGCGAGGGCCACCGCTTCGGTCCCGGGGCGATGGCCTTGCTGCTGGAAGCCGCCGAAGGTCAACGGCTGCAGCTTCGTCCCCTTCCGGATCAGCAAAGCCCCGGCCCCGCCCGGCCCACGAAACTTGTGCGCCGAGAGGCTCAGCGTGGTCACACCAAGTTCTCGAAAGCTGACTGGCATCTTGCCCAACGCCTGAGCCGCATCGCAGTGCATCGGCACCGTGCCCGACATCGCCCGCACATCGTTTACCGCACCTGTCTCGTGATTTGCCAGCATCACCGTCGCCAGGCGAGCCTCACCACACGCGGCCATCTCCCGTGGCTCGATGGTCCCCGCCGGCGTCACTGGCAGCCACTCGATGCGGAACCCGCGCTTCTCCAGCACGCGTATCGGCTCGATCACGCAGGGGTGCTCGATCATGCTGGCGGCGATGGTCGCTGGCGGCTCACCGCACTGGCCGAAGATGGCCAGATTGTTCGCCTCGGTCGCGCCGCTGGTGAAGACGACTTCCTCGGGCAAAGCGTGCAGTAGTGCTGCGACCTGCTCGCGGGCATCTTCAAGGCGCTGACGGGCTTTGCGACCGATGGCGTGAGCCGACGACGGATTTCCCCAGGCCTCCGCTTCGACCTTCGCCATCGCGGCCGCGGCTGCGGGGTGGAGTTGTGTGGTGGCGTTCTGGTCCAAATCGAGGATCGTCATGCCGGAATTGTAGCCGCGAACCGCTGGCGCGTTATGATACTCTTTCGTGATGGAGCGGTGCTCGAGAGGCTGAAGAGGCGGCACTGGAAATGCCGTATACGGTATCCCCGTATCGAGGGTTCAAATCCCTCCCGCTCCGTTGATGAATGACGACCGGAAAAAGTGTCGCAACGCCTTGGCAGTCAGCAGATCCGCGAAGCTCTTCACAAATGAAATCAGGTCGGAAAGCAGTTTTGAATATAGCGCGGGGACGCACAACTGAGCCGCGTCGCTGGATTGGTCCTTCTGGAGCGGCGACGAGTGCAAGGCTTGCGAACGTGTGCGAGGTCGCGAATTTCGCTAAGAGTTCAGTGACAATCAGGTGAAAGGAGGATGCCCTGTCGAGTCACCATGACCACGAGTTGCTTGGTGCCGTCGAAGTGACAGACTGCACGGGTGCCCTTTGGTGTGCTGATGACGTACATTCGATTGCCAACCTGCTCGTCGATGGTGCCGATGGTGGCGAGCCAAGTCAGGTCAGTCCGGGTCGTGCGGGGGTCGGTGCCGTGCATTATTTGCTCCCCTTCCGGGTCTTGCGTGCCTTGGGTGCCGCTGCCGTAGCGGTGGTGAGGCAGAGGGTCAGGAGCTGGCAGGCCGGGATGGTGGTGGCGGCGGAAGCCTTCCGGAGGGCCACCAGCGTGCTCTCGGAGAGGGGGAAGCGGGCGGGGCTTGTGTTGCCTGCTGGGGCCAGCCCTGTGGCAAGGAGGGCCTCCACGAGGCCGGGGAGGCCATTGGCGACGGCTCGGTCGATCAGGACGGAGTTGGTCTCGCCGTTCTGCTCGCG
>JBGSSZ010000063.1:0-1583 GCA_041736785.1 Limnoglobus sp. | reverse complement strand
TCAAGCACCCGCACCCGGTGCTGAACCTGCACGTCGGCGGCGGCGTCATCGATACGACGCGGGAGCACCCGTTCTACGTGCGCGGCTTCGGCTGGGCGAACGCGATTGAGTTGCGGATCGGCGACGAGTTGCTCGGCAGCGACGGCCGCTGGCACCGCTGCGAGGGGGTGGCGGACAGCGGGCGGGTTGAAACCGTGTACAATGTGGAGGTCGAGGAGTGCCACACGTACTTCGTGGGAGGCGAGACGTGGGGGTTCGACCTGTGGGCACACAACTCGAAATCATGCGAGACTGGCGATGTTGCGAAGACTGTATTGACACCAAGGGCTGCAAGGCGCGCGGCGATGCGAGAAGCAGGAATACCGACTACTGCATCGGAGCAAAGTAAGGCTATTCATGCCAGCTGCGATCGACTATTTTGATGGGCATGAGAAGCAACGGATCTGCTTTGGCACTGGAAGCACGGCGGCGACTGGCAGTTCAGAAGGTTCTGAGCGGCCAGACCCAGGCCACGGTCGCCAAGGTTCTTGGCATTCACCCCGTCACCGTGGCCAAGTGGATGGCTCGGCATCGGACCGACGGTGATGCTGGACTCGCCCTCAAGCCGACGCCGGGACGGCCTTCGTTTTTGACCGACGACCAAGAGCAGCAGGTCCTGCACTGGTTGTCGGAGAAAGCCGCGGCCCACGGGTTTCGCACCGATCTTTGGACGGCTCGTCGTGTGGCCGACCTGATTCGTCGGCGGTTGGGCGTTGAGTATCACCCGGACTACCTGCGGGCCTGGCTGCGGAAGCGGGGTTTCAGTCCGCAGAAGCCCCGTCGCCGGGCCAAGCAGAAGAAGCAACCGGTCATCGATGCGTGGGTGGCCGAGGACTGGCCCCGCATTCAAAAAAAGCGGCCGAAGCCAAAGCCCATCTCGTCTTGATCGACGAAACCGGCTTGTTTCTCAATCCTCTGGTGAAGCGGTCGTGGGCCAGGATCGGCCAGACGCCGGTGATTGCCGCCGACGGTGGTCACCGGGACAAGGTGTCGGTGATCGGGGCGGTGAGCGTCTCGCCGACAAACCACCATCTCGGCTTCTATTTCGCCACCGAGCCCGATGGCTTCTTCACGACCGACAAGGTCATCGAGTTCCTGAAGGAAGTGCTGAAGATCGGTAACCGTCCGGTCAGTCAACTGATGAGACGCGAGGCGGTCCCGAGCGTGGGATGGACGGTGGTTAATTTCGGATGGGCAGCAGCGGCGTGAGGTCGGCGGGGTTGTGAGCGAGCGCGTCGAGAGTGGTTGTGAGGTAGCGCCAGGGTTCGAGGCCGTTGCGGACTGCGGTGGCGCAGACGCTCAACAGCACCGCCGCCGTCTTCAGGCCAGCGTCGCCTCCAATATGCAACCAATTCGCGCGTCCCACGGTCAGGGGACGGATGGCGCGTTCGGCGGCCCCATTATCGATGGCGAACCTCGCATCGGTGACGTACCGCGTGAGGGTGCTCCACTGGAAGACCGCTCAATACTGCAACAGCTGACACAGCTTGGCGCATTGAGGCGACTCTGCCCATAATCGATGTGTCGGCCTACCTGGCGTTGGC
>JBGSSZ010000047.1:0-4745 GCA_041736785.1 Limnoglobus sp. | reverse complement strand
GCGGATGCCGGCCCGCCGGCACGTCGCGATCGCGGCTTTCGCCTCTTCGCGCAGCGGGTCGATCATCCCGACCAGCCCGACGAACACCAGCCCTCCGGCCAGGTCTTCCTCGCGGTAGCCCTCCGGCAGATCCTTGTAGGCCAGCGCGAGGACTCGCAGCGCCTGTTTGGCCAGACCCTCGTTGTCCGCGAGGATCTGTTTTCGGCCCTCGGGCGTCATCGGCCGGATGCCCTCTCCGGTGAACGCTCTGTCGCTCGCCTCGGACATCGGACCCGGCGCGCCTTTGACGTAGGCGACCTTCTTACCTTCCGGGCCACGGTGAACGGTCGTCATGCGCTTCGACTCGCTGCTGAACGGAACTTCGCCAATCCGGGGGAACTCCTGTTCGAGGTCGTCCTTGCTCATCCCGGCCTTGGCCGCGGCAACGAGCAGTGCTCCCTCCGTGGGGTCCCCGAGGACTGTCGTCGTTTCGCCGGACCGGTCGAGGGTAGCGTCGGAGCAGAGCGCGCCGATGCGGAGGGCCAGTGCCAGATGCGGATCGGCACGGGCATCCACGACGCTACCACCCTCCTGGAACTCGCCGGAAGTGGCGAAACCGGTACCGGACACGTCGACGAGCCGCCCGCCGAGGTGAAACACCTGAGCCGTCATCTCGTTTTTGGTCAGCGTCCCCGTCTTGTCCGTGCAGATGACGGTCGTGCTGCCGAGCGTCTCGACGGCAGGCAGGCGGCGGACGAGGGCGCGCATGCGGGCCATTCGTTGCATCCCGATGGCGAGCGTCATGGTGACGACGGCAGTCAGCCCCTCATACACAACCCAGCTGACATTGTCTAATATCTCATCGGAGGATTCTGACCCCTGCCGAGGATCGGCCCATGATTCGTATTGCCTTGCCTGACAAGGAAGTCCGTCACCTCGACGAACTTTTCCGCGTCTCCACCCACAGCCGCCTCCGGCACCGCGTCCAAATCGTCCTCATGGCGCACCGCGGACGACGTCACCTCGACATTGCCGCCGACACCGGCACCAGTGCCCGCTCCGTTCAACGCTGGCTCAACGCCTATCTCGAGCGCGGTCTCGAGGGCCTTCAGCCCCGCAAAGCCCCCGGGGCCAAGCCCAAGTTGACACCCGACCTCGTGCCGATCCTCCGTCAATGGGTCATCGAAGGGCCGGCCCAACACGGACTCGATCGCGCCAACTGGACCTACGCCGAACTGAACGATCATCTCTATAAGACCCGCGGTCTGCGCGTGTCGCTCGCGGCTCTTCAGGCGTTCGGGGCCAAACACGGTATTCGCCCCTACCGGCCGACCTACCGCTTTCTCCGCGGCGATCCGGCCAAGCAGGCCGCCGCCCGGGACGAGATCGCCGCTTTGAAAAAAAAGCGGCCGCCGGCGAAATCATCCTCTTGAGTCAGGACGAAGCCCGCTTCCCGATGGTCCCGACGCTGACCGCCACCCTTGGTGTGAAAGGGCATCGGCCGATCGTCGGCACGCGGGACTGCAAGCACTTGCTCTACGTCTTCGCCGTCGTCAACCTGGTCACGGCGGCCCTCCACACGAACATCCTGGAGAGTCGGCAGGATGCCAAGAAGAAGACGGGGTTGAGCAAGTGCCGACGGATGCAGGCGACGTTCGCGGCCCACCTGCGGCACGTCGGTCGTATGTACCCGGCCGAGCGAAACCCGCGGGTGGTGATGTTGATCGATAATGCCCCATGGCATACGGGCGAACCGGTGCGGCAGGCCTTGGCTGACTGTCCGCATCTGGAGTTGAAGCGTCTGCCAAGCTACAGCCCGCAATTGAACCCGATCGAGCGGTTCTGGAAGTTGCTGCGTCGGCGGGCGACGCACAACCGTCTGTTCGACACGACGGCCGATTTACACCGGTCGTTGCGGAACAGCCTGAGTTATTTCCAGACCGTGCGGCAACGGGTGCTGACGCTGGTGAATCGGGCGGCAAAAAAACGGACCGTATCAACTGGGTTGTGAATCAGGCACGGCCGCGATGGCCAGCGAGATGCCCACCTTCAGGATGTCCAGGAACCCGTGGCCCCGCGCCCACCCCGCGAGCACGATGACCGCGCAAAGCGCCAGTACGGCGAAGACGAGCAGGTGGCCAAGTTGGGTCAGCTTGCGCTCCAGTGGGGTGGCGCGGCCGCCGGCCTCGTCGATCATCGTCCCGATGTGGCCCACCTCGGTCTGCATCCCGGTAGCGGTCACAAGGAAGCGACCTCGACCGTCGGTGACCGCGGTGCCGAGGTAGACCATGTCCGCCCGCTCGCCGAGTGGGGCGGCCGCGTCGGGCACGGTGTCGACGGCCTTGGTGACCGGGACCGACTCGCCCGTCAGAGCAGCCTCTTCCACTTGGAGCCGGACGCACTCGATGATCCGCCCGTCGGCCGGCACCCGCGCCCCGGCGTCGAGGAAGACCACATCGCCGGGCACAAGCTCAGACGCTTCGACCTGATGTTTCTCCCCGTCGCGCTGGACATGGGCGGTCGCGACGCTCTGCTTCTCGAGGGCGGTGAGCGCCCGCTCGGCCCGCCACTCGGTGAGAAATCCGACCGCGGCATTGAGCAGGATGACGACCAGAATGGCGACCGCCTCGATATGCTCCCCGAGAACGAACGCCAAGATGGTGGCCGCGACGAGCAGAACCACGATGAGGCTCTTGAACTGAGCGACGATAATCGCGAGGGCCGAGCGGCTCTTGGTCTGTCCGAGTGCGTTCGGACCGAACCGCTCGCGACGCAGGATCGCGTCGGCGTCGGTCAGGCCGCGGTCCGGATTAACCTCGAACACCCGCGCGACTTCGTCGACTGGCAGCGTATGCCAGGCCCGCTCCGGAGTGTTGGCTTCGTAGACTGCTGCTCGCTTCGCGGTGGTGCCGGTTTCCATGATGCGTCTCCTAGGGTGCCGCTCGGAGCGCACTGACACGAACCGTATCAGCACCGGGGTGGCGGTGCAGACCGTTGGGCGAGAGAATCGGCGTCGGTACCGTCTGCGGCACCTGGCTGTCTGCCGGTCCCTCAAGAATGACAGTCGGTCGACCCCCGAAGTGGCGGATGAGGCCGTGGGACTGATGCCAGAAAACAGCGATGTCCAGGGGCTCACTCCTGTTGGTCTTCTAGTAGTGCGGGCGATAGGGTCGGTTCGATCACTCTACTGCGGTCATCCGTCGGGGAGTTATTGAAACCGGACATCGTTCCGTTCCCTCGACTCACGTGATCGACGGCGTGTTGACTGCAAACACTGGAAGAGAAGCGCAAGGGGTGGGTGTCGCACCCACGGCTCCGGGGGATTAGCCCGGCGAGTTGACTATCTACTCCACCCCTGCCCGTGATGTTACTGTGGAGAAGATTGATGGCAAGCAAGCAAAAGCAACCGCTTTCGAGGTGACGTTGGAGGCAGGACAAGCGGGTGAACCGGACCGTCACCCGGGACCGACGTTCGGGTATGTGATGGAAGGCGAGTAAGAGTGGGCCATCAACGACCAACCCTCCAAAGTGCTGAAGTCCGGCGAGACATTCTACGAGCCAGCCGGGTGCCTCCACCGTGTCCCCAAGAACCCCGGTAGACGTCATGGTCTTCACGTTCTGCCAGGAACTCCTGCCGCCAGTCATCTTCCGCTTCCACGTAGGTGCCATCTTTGAGCCAGTAACCCCAGTCAAGGATGTCACCGCCACAAAGCTCTTCGTTGGGGTAGAAACGTTTCCACTCTTCGAGGTCGAACCGGACGATGTCACTGTAGCCGCGATCATCAAAGTCAGGGTCTTGGGGCCGGTGGCGATCGCCTGGGGCCAGCAGCCTTCGGTAGGCAGCACGCACTCGGCGATCGGGCCATCGGCAGCGAAAGCGATGCTGCCGCATCAAGCTACGGCGGACAGGCAACGGTTGAATGAACGCATGGCTATGAACACCCGGATAATTCGTTCATTCCGTCAGCGGCACGACGATGAGAAGCGGCTTGCCGTCGCGGAGCAGTTTCAACGCGATGGAGCCTTTGGTCTTCCGCTCCGTCAGCGAGTAGCTCAGCACGTCGGTCTCGCGGAGCAAATCGCTGCGCTCATCGACGGCAGTGACGATGTCCCCTTTGCGGATGCCGGCTTTGGAAGCCTTGTCATGCGGGGCGAACTGGCCGACGTGCTGCACTTTCAATGCGGTCGCCGTCTTGGGGAGGTTCGTCGACTTGCGTTCTTCGTCGGAGAGGTCCACGAGCAGAATGCCGCCGAGTGCGGCACGGCGTAGGCCCCAAGTGCTGGCTCGCCAGGAGATATCGCCGCGTTGCCGCCAGCCACTGGAGAGCGGCAGCTTCAATGTGAACGTCTGGTCGGCCCGTTCCACCTCGGCTGTGAGTTCCGTGATGGCCAATGGAGTGTGATGCAGCACCCATTGAACATCGGCAATCGAAAGCAGCGGCTGGCCCGCGAGTGTCTTGATATGATCGCCCGGCTTCAGACCCGCTTTCTCCGCGTCGCTCTTCGGGTCGATGCTCTGCACAGTAGCCATCTCCTTCGGATCGAGAATCAGCCCAAGAGTCTTTGGATGCGGATATGGGAAGAGCAGCGGCTCCGGCAGCTTCTCCTTGCGGCTGAAGACCAACTCGCGGCGGGCGTCGCCGATCTGATGGCAGTGGATGCAACTCGGCACCACCTTGCCCTCGTAATTGAGCTTCGCCTTGTACTTCTCCTTGAGTGCGGGAAATAGTTCCGGGGTTGCCATTTCCGGAGCCGGGCCGCGCTTC
>JBGSSZ010000046.1:0-12338 GCA_041736785.1 Limnoglobus sp. | reverse complement strand
AAGGACGTCTCGAAGACCTGGCCGATCATGATGAACCGCACGCCCTACGGCGTCGGGCCGTATGGAGTGGATCAGACGCCGAATCGCCTCGGGCCCTCGCCGCTGTTCATGAAAGCCGGCTACATCTTTGTGAACCAGGATGTCCGCGGCCGGATGAAATCCGAAGGCAAGTTCGTGGAAATGCGGCCGCACATCGCGGACAAGAAATCTTCCACGGACGTCGACGAGAGCAGCGACACGTTCGACACGATCGACTGGCTGTTGAAGAATGTCCAAGGCCACAACGGCAAGGTCGGCATCGCGGGGATCTCCTATCCCGGCTTCTATGCGGCCAGCGCCATGATCGACGCCCACCCGGCTCTCAAGGCCGCGAGCCCGCAGGCGCCGGTCATGGACTTCTTCGACGGTGACGATTGGCGGCACAATGGCGCACTGCTTCTCACCCACAACTTCGGCTTCGAGACCGTCTTCAGCAAGATGTCCCCCAAGCCGCGGCGGGCTGAGGCGTTCGACTTCGGCACGCCGGACGGCTACAAGTTCTTCCTCGAAATGGGCCCGCTCGCCAACGCCGATGCGAAGCATCTCAAGGGAAGTTCCGCCTTCTGGAAAAGCGTGATGACGCACGGCAATTACGATGAGTTCTGCAAAAGCCGCAACCTCAAACCGCATGTGAAGAACGTCAAGCCGGCTGTGCTCACCGTCGGCGGCTGGTACGACGCTGAGGATCTCGCCGGCACGATTCACTGCTATCAGCGAGTCGCCGCGAGCAGCCCCGAGTGCCCGCAGAACGTTTTGGTGATGGGGCCGTGGGTCCATGGCGGCTGGAGTCGCAACGACGGCGACGCTCTCGGACCGGTGAAGTTCAACGCCAAAACCTCCGACTATTACCGCGAGAAAGTCGAATTCCCGTTCTTTGAGCATCACTTGAAGGGCGTTCCGATGGACGCTCTGCCGAAGGCCGCGCTCGTGTTCGAAACAGGCACGAACCGCTGGCGGCGGTTTGACACCTGGCCGCCGAACGAGTCACAACGCATCAAGCTGGCCTTTGCCGGAGATCAGAAACTCGGGCGAGGAAGTTCGAAAGACTCCGACGCCAAAGGGGAGTCGTTCGATGAATTCGTCTCCGATCCTGCCAAGCCGGTGCCGTACGTCGAGAAGACCGTGATGCGGATGGACAAAGAGTACATGACGGCGGATCAGCGGTTTGCCAGCCGCCGCACCGATGTGCTGACTTATCAGACGCCGGTGCTGACCGAAGACATGATGATTGCCGGGCCGATCGAAGTTGAGTTACACGTCAGCACCACGGGCACCGATGCGGACTGGGTCGTGAAGCTCATTGATGTGTATCCGGATGACTTTCCCGATCCCGACCCGAACCCGTCTGGCGTGCGGATGGGCGGATACCAGCAACTGGTGCGTGGCGAGCCGTTCCGCGGCAAGTACCGCAATAGCTTGGAGAAGCCTGAGCCCTTCGAGCCCGGCAAGCCTGCGGTCGTGAAGTTCACGATGCCAGACGTGAGCCACACCTTCCGCAACGGCCACCGCGTCATGGTGCAGGTTCAGGGCAGTTGGTTTCCCTTCATCGACCGTAACCCGCAAACCTTTTGCGACATTGGCACGGCGAAGGAATCCGACTTCCGCAAAGCAACGCATCGGGTGTATCACTCACCCTCGATGCCATCTGGAGTCACGGTGCGGATTGTGAAGCAGGGTACGCATAAAGACGGACTTGCACAATGAACCCTCAGACACGACGAGCCTTTCTGACGCAACTCGCCGCCCTGCCCATGGCCCTCCATGCCCATGAGGTTGTCGAGGACGAACTTGAACTCTTCGACAAACTCATGACCAAGTTTGTGGAGAAGCACAAGGTGCCGGGGGCATCGCTTACGATCGGGCGGCACGGACGAATTCTCTTTGACCGTGGTTTCGGTCTGTCGGATCGCGAAGCCAGGGTGAAGATGGCGGCAGAGTCCCGATTCCGAATCGCCAGCGTCTCAAAGCCGATCACGGCCGCGGCGATCCTGCAACTCGCCGAAAAGAAAAAACTCACGCTTGATGATAAAGTGCTCGACCATGTCAAGCTCAAGCCTCACCTTCTCGAAGGCCGAAAAGTCGATGCCCGCTGGACCAGGATCACACTGCGGCATCTTCTGCACCATGCGGGGGGTTGGGATCGTGACAAGTCGTACGATCCGATCACAATTACTCCGAAGATTGCCGATGCACTTCAATGCGGCTATCCCGTGAAGCCCGAGCAGGTTTGCCGGTACATGATGGGACAACCGTTGGATTTCGAGCCGGGTGAACGATACGCCTATTCGAACCTCGGTTACTTGCTGCTCGGTCGCGTGATCGAAGCGGTGACCGGCACCGTGTACGAGGAATGGGTCAAGAAAAACACATTGGCACCGCTTGGCATCCGCGGCATGCAACTGGGCCGTGCGCGACTTGAAGACCGCGCGAAGAACGAAGTCCGGTACTACGACAGCAAAGGGCGTCGGGGGCCAGCCTTGTACGGCGAGAAGATTGGCGAGCCCGTGCCGATGCCCTACGGCGGCCAGAATCTCGAAGCCTACGAGGCCCATGGCGGCTGGATCGCGTCGGGAACGGACTTGGTTCGTTTCGCGTCCACTTTCGACGATCCCGCCCGGTGCCCAATTATGAGTCGGGAGTCGCTCGAGGAGCTTGCCAAACGACCGAGCCATGCCAAATCCGCAGCGGCGACTTTCTACGGGTGCGGGTGGAATGTACGGCCCGACAAACCGACTCCGACTCTCTGGCATAGCGGGCTGATTGGGGGAACCAGCGCATTGCTGGTCCATCGTTCCGATGGTCTGAATTGGGGCGGTGCTTTTCAACACCGACCGCAGTCCCGAAGGGAAGACGCTCTCGAGTGTGATCGACCCATTGCTGCAGGACGCCGCGGCGAATATTTCGAAGTAGGCGTTGGTAAGTGGGTTGTAGACCGCAATCGGTTGGAACTACTCGCCGCTTTGGAAGATCACAGCTTCAACTGCACTTCCCGCAGCCTTCGAGGCAGACGCTGTTGGACACGGATTCAAACTCGGTGCGCCTCGAAATCAGTGCCATCAACCGGTTGCAGGGTGTTCGCCATTGGCACGCTGGGCTTCGTCGGCGAAACCCGTTTCGGATAAGTCAAACCAACGCCGTCCTTTCACGGCAATCGCAGACGACCCGATACAAAGATGAACCGGCAACCAAGCCACGACCACCAACGATCAAGGCAGAGTTGACCGCCGCCCAGGTTTCTCCCTGCACTTGCGGGATGGGCCCGGAACTTGGCCTTGGCCACTCACCCGTCCGCTTGTGATGCACCACGATCCACTGACGGATTTGGTCAAGCGACAATTTCGGAAGTGCCTGCTTGTTCCGTACTCCACGGTTCCGGGCCAGAAGTCTCGCCAGAGAATCGCCTCCTGGTAAGCCGCGAAGGCCAACGACTAAGGCCGCATCGACCATCGACCACGTTTCTCCGACAGTCTCAGGGATGGCACCGCAAGTTCTCGTCGGCCACTTGCCGTTCGTCTCGCGATAAGCATCAGCCCAATCCAGAATCGCTTCAGTTGACATTCGAGGAACATCCATGTGGTTCCGGGCACCACGATGGCGGGCGAGGAGCCGAGCCAACGAAGTCTTTTCCGGCAACCCACGACCTCCCACGATGAGAGCTTGAGCGATGGCAGACCAGCTTTCACCCATCGTTCCGGTGATCATGCCAGAGGTGCGAACTGGCCATTCCCCGTTTAAATCATGAAAGGCGTCAGCCCACGATAATATCTCCTCGATGGTCAGATCGGGAAGGGCTTGCACATTCCTGACCCCGCGTCTGGCTTCGAGTAGTTGGGCGAGCGATGAATTTCCAGGCAAGCCTCTCCGCCCGATGCGAAGAGAGTGATCGACAGCGTTCCAAGTTTCACCCTGAACACCCGGAATGCCGCCAGAGGACAAGATTGGCCATTCCCCGGTGAGCGTGTGATGCCGGTCCGCCCATTCGAGGATTTGATCATCGCTCAAGCCAGGTAGTAATCCCTTGTGCCTTCGTTTTCTTCGTGCAAGGAGGAGCTTTGCAAGCGACGATCCACGCCTGAGTCCCCGGCTACCCAGCTTGAGTGCGGAATCAATACGCCGCCAGGTGAGATCGAATGTTCCTTCGACCGGCCCGTCATCTCGATGTGGCCACCGCCCGAAACGCTCATGGAACTCATCGGCCCAGCCGAGTATGTCGCCGACGTAGAGCGGAGTACGCGCCATCGCTGGACCCGGCTTGGAAAGGGGTTATGTCAATAGCGTATTCCAAGGTTTCGGGTGGTCCAGAGTGTGGGGAAACAGCGCCGCATTGGCGACTGGCGTCAGGAGATGGCGATCTGGGGGCCGGAATGCCGCCGTCTTCCTGTACGGCGCCCTCGAACACAGCGACGCCGAGGCCGATTTCGATGCCGACGCGCCGGCCCTCGTGGATAGCTATACCTTTCTGACCGATCCCGCTGCGACCTCCTTCGCTTCCTGGCAACCGGTCCGGAAGTGCGTGTAATCCGTCTTCCCCTGCTGCACCAGCCCGCTGAGCGCCGACAGCGCCGCGTTGAAGCTGCTGTATCGTGGCCCGGAATCGTCGATTGACTTGGCCGTGTCGTCGCAGATGTACCAGCCAAGCGGGATGCGGAGGGACTTGATGTCCTGTTGCCAGATGTAAGCGACTTTCATGCTTTCAGCGTAAACTATCCGAGCTCGCGCCACGAGGTCCGTAGTCATGGAATTGCGGCCATACACTGAGACGCTCGGTCTGCTGATGGAGGCCAACGCCGGCCTCATGCTCGACCACATCAAAGCCGGTTCGCTGGCGAAGGCTCACAAGCGCCTCACCAAGCTCAGAGTCTCCGCCGAGACAAGAATCGAGTGGTGGTCTTCGGCAGCGCGCTCCTTGTAGAGCCATCGTCGGTCGCGCCAGCTGTAGGAACTCGCTGATGACGGTGCCGCGGCGTCCTGCGGCCCGGTCGGCTGACACTGCCCTTCACCCCGAGTGTGTGTGTAGTAGCAGACCCAGCAGAGACCCTGCGACCGGGTCACCTTGGGCTAGGGGCGAGCATATTAGCCCTCCCCAGGGTCTGTCTGGCAGTCGCGGCAGGAGCATCCCGGCCTGATGAGTCCCGCATTTTGGCAACCTACGCAGAGCGGCATGAGAGCCGATCGCGGCCGCGACCGTCGCCGGTTCCGAAGTACCTCCACGAGCCTGCTGCCCGCGACCCACAACTTTTGGACGAGGTAGATTCGGCTTGCGACAGAGTTTGCAGTAACATTCCCCTTCAACCCAACTTTGTTCGCAAACGCGAGGCAAGAAATGTCAGGAGGGACCGTTCCGATCAGCGAGGCACTTGCGAAGTACGACCGTGCGGCCGAAGCGTTTGCGGTGCAAGCTGCAGAGAAAGAGCGGCAGGAGGTTATCAGCCGGTTCCCCATTGAATCTTGGCCGACACTACCCTTGGAACGATACGCTCTCGGTCAGGGCGACAATACTCGCGAGACCTACTGCTGGTGGCTGGAGTTCGGAACCCCGCTCATCGGTTCGATGAAAGGTGGGAGTGCCCAAAAGCACCTGATCTATCGGCAGCGTGACGGGCATTGGCACTACGACGTTCAATCGTTCAAGAATGAGCACGATGCGTGGCAGGCGTGAGATCCTTGACTTGCTGGAATCGCTCGCGCCGTTGCTGATGCCGCGCTTCGCGACGGGAATCCGCGGCTTTGCCTGGAAGGGAATTGGAAGGGAAATGCCTGCAAGCGGTGCAAAACGGGCACTAGATGCACAGTTTCGACGAGGCCAGCAGTACGAAAATGCCTAGAAAACAAGTCTAGACCGCTAAACCGTGCCGCTTTTGCATCGGTAAGTAACCGCTTCTGCATCGGCAAGTGAATGCGGCACGAGATGCCGTAAGACAATGATGGTGACCGGAGAGATGCGAGTGGCGAATCAACAGGAACAATCAGCATCCGACGCACCGAGCTCGAGCGAAACGCCGCGAATGCCGCACCTGCCGGTCGAGCGGTGGCTGAGCCCGGTCCGTCGGTTCCTGCACATCGAATCCGCCAGCGGTATCGTGCTGCTGACCTGCACAGTGCTGGCGCTCGTGCTCGCGAATTCATCACTGGCGGATGAGTATGCTGCGATCTGGAAGACGAGTGTCGAATTCAGCATCGGCTCATTTCAACTGACCGGCGACCTGGGGCACCTCGTCATCAACGACGGACTGATGACGATCTTTTTCTTCGTCGTCGGGCTCGAAATCAAACGCGAGATCGTGACTGGCGAACTCCGCGAATTGCGGAAGGCGCTGCTTCCGATCTTCGCGGCCGCGGGCGGAATGGTGGCCCCGGCACTGATTTATTACGCGATTCAGGCCGGGGAACCCGGGCAGCGCGGGTGGGCGATTCCGATGGCGACTGACATTGCGTTTGTGGTCGGCGTTCTCGCGTTGTTCGGGCCGCGTGTGCCATTCGGGCTGAAAATCCTGCTGCTCTCCCTGGCGATTGTGGACGATCTCGGAGCCGTACTCGTAATCGCTTTCTTCTTCACCGACGCGCTGGCCTGGGAGTGGATCGGTGCCGCCGCGGGCGGGCTGGCGCTGATCTTTCTCCTGAACCGCATCGGTGTGCGGCGGATCACGGTCTACGTGATGGTCGGTGTGATCATCTGGGTCTGCCTGGACAAGTCCGGCATCCACGCAACCGTGGCCGGCGTTCTGCTTGGCCTGCTGACACCGGCGGGTTCGCTGGTCGGTGACAAGAAGTTCTTCGCCGTCGTCGGTGAGTTGTGGGAGCGGTTGCGACGTTCGGAGCCGGGTAACGGTCAGCGGCGTGCCGATCTCGATCAACTCAAATTTGCCGCCCGCGAGGCTGTCTCACCGCTGACTCGATTGGAGACGGCTCTCCATCCGTGGGTGGCGTTTGTCATCATGCCTCTGTTCGCGCTGGCCAATGCCGGCGTGCCGCTCGAGATGTCCGGCATCGACAATCCGGTCGCCGGGTCTGTCGCCATGGGGCTCGCTCTCGGCAAACCGCTCGGCATTGTGCTCTTCTCCTGGCTGGCGGTCCAACTCGGACTGACTCGTCTGCCAGCGGGTGTGGGTTGGCCGCTGATGATCGGCGGAGCCTGTCTGGCCGGGATCGGCTTCACGATGGCTCTCTTTATCAACGGCCTTGCGTTCCCGCCGGCCAAGTATCCCGAGATGGAATCCGCCGGCAAGCTCGGCACGCTGATGGGCTCGCTCATCAGTGCGATCGTGGGTGCTGGCATCCTGTTGATCGTGATCCACAGAGCCCTATCCGCGCGACGCCGCGAAGAAAAATAACGTTCATTGGCACAACAGTCCATGGAGATCAAGATGCGAATCAGTCTCGCTGTCATCGTGCTCGCAGCCCTCTCGCTCCCGGCTGCGGAGATCGTGGCGCATCGCGGGGCGTCGTTTGTGGCACCCGAAAATAGCGTCGCGGCGATCCGGCAGGCGTGGGAGCAGAACGCGGACGCCTCGGAGTTCGACGTCTGGCTCTCGAAAGACGGCCGCATCGTCGTCACACACGATGAGAACCTGAAGCGCGTCGCCGGGCTCGACCGCACCATCGGCAGCATGACCGCGGCTGAGCTTGCGGCAGTCGATGTCGGTGCGTGGAAAGAAAAGAAGTACCGCGGCGAAAAGATGCCGACGCTGGCGGCGATGCTGGCCACCGTGCCGAAGGGGAAGCGGGTCTTCATTGAAGTGAAGTGTGGTCCGGAGATCGTGCCGGAACTCGAGCGCGTGCTGAAAGCCTCGAAGCTGCTGCCCGCTCAGACAGCAGTGATCGCCTTCGATGCGGAGGTGATCGCGGCTGTCAAAGCAGCCCGCCCCGACCTGCAGGCGTACTGGCTGGTGTCGCTGGGGGCGAAGAAAGACAAACCGTCGCCGAAGGTCGAGGCGCTTCTTGCGACGACTCGCCGCATCAAGGCGGACGGGCTCAATCTCTCAGCGACGCCGAGCGTGCTCGCGGCTGAATATGCGAAGGCCATCCGCGACGCGGGCTTCAAGCTGATGGTCTGGACAGTGAACGATGTGGACCTCGCCCGTCGGATGATCGCCCTCGGCGTCGACGCGGTCACCACGGATCGACCGCAATTCATGCGTGACCGCCTCATGCGCGACCCCGCGACCGTGCACGTGATGAGCTTCAACATCCGCTACGGCACGGCTAACGATGGCGACAACGCTTGGCCCAAGCGGAAGGATCTGCTCTTCCAGACCATCCATGCTTTCGACCCCGATCTGCTCGGGACGCAGGAGACGCTGGCCTTCCAACGGGACGAGCTTGCCAAGAAATTACCCGGTCATCGGGTCATTGGCGTCGGCCGCGACGACGGCAAAGAGAAGGGCGAAATGATGGCCATTTTCTACCGTGCCTCGCGATTCGAGCAGCTCGACGGCGGTCACTTCTGGCTCAGCGAGACGCCCGATGTCGTCGGCAGCAAAAGTTGGGATTCGTCGCTGCCGCGCATTGCGACGTGGCTCAAGCTCAAGGACGAGAACGCTCCCGACGCGAAACCGATTCTGTACGTCAACACGCATTTCGATCATCGCGGGCCGGAAGCACGTCTGGCGGCGGCGAAGCTGATCCGGGCCAAGCTGATCGAACTCGGCCGCGGCTGCCGACTGATCCTCACCGGCGACTTCAACTGTGGCGAAGGCAGCAAACCCTACACCGCGCTCTTCGGCGAAGCTTCACCCATCGTCGATTCGCTGCGTGCGTTCCAGCCGACGCGGGGCAAACTCGAGGGCACGGCGACGGGTTTCCGAGCGGGTCCGCTCGCGGGGGCTCGTATCGATTGGATCGGCGCATCGCCCGACTGGGCGGTGCTCGATGCCCGCATCGACCACACCACGCGCGATGGCCGTACACCGTCGGATCACTTCGCCGTGCAGGCAGTGCTCGCTCCTCGCTGGAAAACGCTGCGTGTGCTGACCTACAACATCCACCACGGCGAAGGGACAGACCGCAAACTGGACCTGACGCGGATTGCGAAAGTGATCGCGGAGGCGAAACCCGACGTGGTGGCACTGCAGGAAGTGGACCGCAACACCCGCCGCACGAGTCACGTGGATCAGACCGCGGAACTCGCTCGGCTCACGGGGATGTATGGTGCGTTTGGCAAAGCGATCGACTACGACGGCGGCGAGTATGGTCAGGCTCTACTGTCGAGGCTGCCGATGGAGTCGCTGCGAGTCCATCCGCTGCCCGGAATGCCGGACCGCGAGCAGCGGATTGCCTTCGAGGCGATCATCCGCGTCAATGGCCACCCGGCGAAGATCGTCACGACGCACCTGCATCACAACAATGCCGACTACCGCAAAGAGCAGGCCGCGAAGCTGAACGAACTCTATGCGGAGTCCGTGCTGCCGACGCTGCTGATTGGCGACCTGAACGCGATGCCAGACAGCGAGCCGATCGCGCTGCTGGCGAAGCAGTGGCAAATCCCGAAGCAGGAAAGTCTACCCACGTTCCCGGCACGCGAGCCGCGGAAGCAGATCGACTATCTGCTGTTGCAATCACCGCAGTGGACGGTGCAGGAGCAGCGTGTCGTGCCGGAGGTAGTCGCGTCGGATCATCGCCCGCTGCTCACAGTCCTGAAGCTCGACCCGACGAAGTGATTCACTCGCGGTCCCAGAGTGCGTCGGTCGTTCCGAAGTCGAAAATGTTTTCCTGGTCGCGGAGCTGCTGCAGGGGGAGCGGATCACTGCTGGGGTTCCGCGTCGGAAAGCGGTCGGCTTCGACATGTCCATCGAGATAGAGCATGTGCGCCACGCGGCCCGAGAGCCGATAGTGCACGCCCGGCTTCTGCTGTGAGGGCGGGTACGCGGCAGCGCTCTCCACCATGACGGGGCCGCCGTTGTGATCGAGCGTGGCCACCGCTGTGATGAACGCGATGGTCCGGCTGCTCGAGGCGATCTGCTCGAGCCGGATCGCCGGCTCGCCGATCGGTGCGAGTGCGGTGTGGTTGTAGCCGTAGCCGCCGCTGCAGCCGAGGAACCGGAGCCAGACTTTGCCGGGAGCAGTCGCGGGGGTCTGCAGTGCGGAGCGGTTGTTTTCGAGAAAGGGCATCAGGTAGCCGCGGGGAGTGTCGACCTCCCAGAATCCGAATTGCTGCGGTGGGACGAGGTCGGTCTCACCAAACCACCAGCGTTGTTTGCCACCGGTGATGGTGTAGAGCGGTGGCAGTTTCTGACCGTGAACGCCGGTGTAGTTGTGGATGGCAATGCCGAGTTGTTTGAAATTGTTCTGATCGGCGATGCGACTGGCCGCGGCCCGCACGCGCTGGACCGCCGGCAGCAGTAGGCCGATGAGCACCGCGATAATGGCGATGACGACGAGCAGTTCGATGAGCGTGAAGCCGCGGCGCATGCTGCATGATTGCAGGGGCATGCCGGTCGGGCAAGACTTACTTCTTGTACTTCTTCGTGCTGCGGAGTTTGTTCTTGGTACTCTTGCGTCGCCGTTTGGCGGCGGTGCGGAGTTCCTTGCGCTTAGCTTGAATGCCCATTGCTCGCCTCAGATGCCAGTAAATGCAGGAACCACGAATTCTATGAGCTTTCCGAGAAATGGCGAGCCTGGAGCACACCGGGCGGATGTGTTTGCGTCCCTTCAGGACGCAAATCCCAAATCACAGAAACACAAACCTGCTACTTCATCTCTTCGACCGTCACCGCTTCGACTTTCGGCTGGGCGATCAGAACGCGTAGCACGGGCAGCAGCGGTGCGAAGCTGGATTGCTTGTGCCAGTCGGCGTCGGTGATCTTGAGGTGACCGGGGCCGATGCCGCCGCGGGCGAGGGTGCCGTCGAGCGGGAGCCAGCGGTTGTTCACCCAGACTTCAAACCACATGTGATAGGCGAGGACCGCTTTGCCACCACTGCTGGGTGCGTAGACCAGACCCAGCGCCGTGCGCGAGGGAATCCCGAGGGCCCGGCACATGCCCACTGCGAGCATCGAATACTCCGTGCAGTCGCCCGTGAGGTTCTTCGACACTTCCTGCGTCGGGGCCATCGCCTGCGAAAATTCGACCGCCCGCATGTTCTGGTTCACCCACTTCTCCACCGCTTTGGCTTTGTCTTCCGCAGTCGCAGTGGCTGGCAGACTCTGTATCGCAAGCGCTGCCTGCTTTTTCGTGAGATCGTTGTCCCAGTCGATGAAGAAGCTCACGCCGAGGAACACGTCTTTCGGCGGTTCGATGATCGGGGGCATCGGCGGTATCGCGCTCACTTGCTTGAAGTGTTGCGTCTTGAGTTCGACGCTCTTGCGCTCCGGGCCGGTCAGCGTCACCGACTGGCGGTCATCTTTCGCGAAGCAGGAGTACGGCTCGGGATCGATCGAGAGGTCGATCGTGAATGTGATCGAGGCCTTGTCGTGGACGCCCGCGATTTCCTTGGGGAGCTTGATCGACTGCACGTCAAAAAGATCCGGCACCTTGCCGACGGGCCGCAGCGCCACTTCCTTTGTCGTGCGGATCAGCGTCAGGCGTCCGCCCAGGCTGGGTAGATCCTGATCGGTCCGCATCGGTTCATACGTCTCGGCGTCGACCCAGATCTTCGCGGGCGGAATTTGAAACTGACCAATCTTCTGCATCTTGGCTTCAAACTTCAGGTGCGGCTTCGGCGTCTGCCCCTCAACCAACGCGACGGTTTCGAGTTCGAGGCACTTGACGGTAATCTTCACGACCTGATTGACGCGGCCTTCGTAGATGTTGTATTCGAAGGTTTCGCCGGGCTTGGGCTTCTTCTCTTTGTAGATGTTGAGTTCTTTGCTGAAGCCGATGACGCCCTCGGGCCAGGGCATGCTCTCCGCCTTGGCAGCCATGCCTTCGCCTTTCACTTTGAGCATCTGCCCGTCGACGATGCCCGTGATCGCGAGCCGCTGACCGCTGGACACTTCCTGGCTCATGCGGACGAAGAGCACCTCGCCGGCTGGACCTTCGAGCGTGGCGTCCTCGGCGAGCGTTTTCACTTTCTCCCCGAAGCGGCCCATCGTCACTTCCTGCCGCTTGGTCGCGTAGGTGTATGCCTTACCCTCGCGTTCAAACTGCTTGATGGTCACGTTGAAGTAGCCGACCTTCATGCCTTTGACAAACGCAATGTCGTAGACGTCGCTGATCACTTTGCCCTTGGCCGGATCGAAGGAGACATCTGGTTCCTTCGCCTGTCCCGCGGGCTTGGGGTCGGCGATCGGCTGTGGATCCGCGAGCGGCAGCGGGCTGTCTGTCGGTAGGGGCGTGGCTGTCGGCACGGGCGTGGAGGCCGG